>CAMTBF010000098.1 GCA_947068385.1 uncultured Lachnospiraceae bacterium | reverse complement strand
GCTGCAGAGTGAACTTTACCATGCTGCAGCCCTTGGTGGAGAACGCCATATCCCACGGCCTGTCGGAGACGGAGAAGGACGGGATACTCCGCGTCCGCGTCAAAAGGGAGGGGGAGCAGATATCCATCCTGATTTTCGACAACGGAATCGGTATGTCGGAGGAGATGCGGGCAAAGCTGGAGCAGCGGCTCCTGGTGACGGCGGAGCGGCCCCTGGAGTACATCGACCAGTATAAGAGCCTGGGGATTCTGAACGTCCATCTGCGGCTGCGGATGTATTACGGGGAGGCTTATTCCATCGAGCTGTTTTCAAAGGAAGGGAAGGGGACGTGCTTTTCCATAAAGATTCCATTTGTCAAAAGCCGCGAAGGCGCAGCGATTCAGTTAGGAGGGCTATATGTATCGGATTCTGGTGGTGGACGATGAAAAATTTATCCGGAAGAGCATCTGCAACAGGATGGACTGGGCGGCTTTCGGCATAGAGGTGGCGGGGGAGGCGGCCAATGGCAGGGAAGCCCTGGAGCAGATTGAAAGCCTCCGCCCGCAGATTGTGCTGGCGGACATCCGGATGCCAGTGATGGACGGAATCGCGTTCATCACCGAGGCGAAGAAACGCTACCCCCAGGTGCATTATATCCTCATGAGCGCCTATTCCGATTTCGAGTACGCGAAGCAGGCCATCAGACTGGGAGTGGAGGATTACATCCTGAAGCCCGTGAAGATTGCGGAGCTGGAGGAGGTGCTGGGCAAAATCGTCCACGGGCTGAGGCAGAGGCAGCTGACCAGCCGCCTCCTGGAGCCAGTGGAGGGCGGAAACCTGGAGTCCCTTTTAGGCGGCAGGCAGGTGGGGGCGTTTGCGTTTTATCTGGAGAGCAAGGAAGGGGCGGGAGGCTTGCTGGAGGATGCCCTGGGGGAGGCTCTGGCAAAAATCGGAAGGAAACGGATTCTCTATTATCTGAAGGATTTTTCCCCGGGGGACTGCCATGTGTTCCTGATGAATGGGGAGAATCTGGCGGAAAGCGACAGCAGGGAACTGGTGGAAGCGGCCTGGGATGCCCTGGGGGATGCGGAAGGGGTGGCTGCCTACAGCGAGATCATGGAAAGCGGCCAGGCTACCCGGGCGGTGGAGTCCGCCATGCGCCTGCTGACGCGCAAGATGTTCTACCCGGAGAAGAAGATCCTGACGGCCAGGCAGAAGGCGGATCCGGCGGCAGCCAGAAAGCGGCAGCAGCAGATTCGGGAGGAGATGAATTACCTATATCAGAACCTGTCCGCGGAGGGCGCGAAGCCGGAGAAGGCGCTGGAGCATATCGCTTATCTGGCGGCAGGCCGGGAGAACAGCATATGGGCCATAGAGAACACGGTAGCCGAAATCCTGGTGTTCCTGCGGAAGATCAGCGAGGGAAGGATAGAGGAGGCGGATTACCGGATCCTGTTCAACGGCATCCAGGGAAAGAATTACCTGCTCCGGTACAGGACGGCGGAGGAATTCAGGGAGCGCCTGACGGAGGTGATACATAACTGCTTCTGCACCACCAATCAGACGGAAGACGAAGATGTAATCACTGCGGTCCGGCAGTACATCAGGGAGAATTATCTCTCCGACTTAAGCGCGGCGGAGACGGCCCGGCGCTTTTACCTGAACGCAAGCTATCTCTCCACCCTGTTCAAGGAGAAGACGGGGATGAACATGGGGGCCTACATCGAGGGGCTTCGGATGGAGAAGGCGAAGGAGCTTCTACAGAGTACCCAGTGGCCGGTGACGGAGGTGGCCACCCGGTGCGGCTACTCGGATTCCGGGTACTTTACCAAGGTGTTCAAAAGATACGCGGGGGCCACGCCCAGGCAGTTCCGGGAACAGGAGAAAGAGATTACCTGAAAATATTCCCCTTACCTTCCGAAATATTTTCTTTTTTCCATTGGATGGAAATGGTAGGATGGAGAAAAACCCGTGAATTCGGCTAAGGAACTGTCACGAAATCAAATACCCCGCTGTGGGCAATGGCTGCTCGCGGGAATAAACTTATCCGCAGGGAATATGGTAAGTTATTTTGGGTCAGTTCTTAAGGCCGGGGAGAGACAAAGGGAGGAGAGGGAAGAATGGCGAAATTGTATATTTTCCCGGGCAACGGAAAGGGGCATATCGAGCCGGAGCTTCAGGGGCATTTCTCGGAGCATCTGGGAAGGTGCATCTATGAGGGAATCTATGTGGGGGAGGATTCGGAGATTCCCAATGAGAAGGGGATGCGAACGGATGTGGTGGAGGCCCTGCGGGAAATCCGGATTCCCGTTCTGCGCTGGCCCGGGGGATGCTTTGCGGACGATTATCACTGGAAGGACGGCATCGGCCCTAAGGGGAAGCGCAGGAAAATCGTGAACACCCACTGGGGAGGGGTGGTGGAGGACAACAGCTTCGGCACCCACGAATTTATGGAGCTGTGCAGGCAGCTGGGGTGCAAGGCCTATGTCAACGGCAACATGGGCAGCGGGACGGTTCAGGAGATGAGCGAGTGGGTGGAGTATATGACCTTTGACGGGGACTCCCCCATGGCGGCCCTGCGCCGGGAGAACGGTCGGGAGGAGCCCTGGAGGGTGGACTATTTCGGCATAGGCAATGAGAGCTGGGGATGCGGCGGGAATATGAGGCCGGAATATTACGGGGATATGTACCGCAGGTATCAGACCTTTGCCCGCAGCTTCCAGCTGGAGCACCCTCTGCGCAAGATTGCCTGCGGGGCCAACGCGGCGGATTATCACTGGACGGAGAAGGTCCTGGAAACCCTGTTCGACCATGGGTATGGGTATGCCAGCGGGCTTTCCCTCCATTATTATACGGTGCCGTCGGGGAAATGGGGCAGGAGGGGCCAGGCGCTGGAGTTTACGGAGGAGCAGTATTACCAGACGCTGCGGGAAGCCATGAAAATGGAGGAGCTGATGGAGAACCACAGTGCCATCATGGACCGGTATGACCCGGAGAAGAAGATGGGGATGATCGTGGACGAGTGGGGCACCTGGTACCAGGTGGAGCCGGGGACCAACCCGGGCTTCCTGTTCCAGCAGAATACC
Organism: uncultured Lachnospiraceae bacterium; assembly: GCA_947068385.1. Lineage (GTDB taxonomy): Bacteria > Bacillota > Clostridia > Lachnospirales > Lachnospiraceae > Acetatifactor. The sequence continues at coordinate 6,796 of CAMTBF010000098.1, read as the reverse complement.
ATGCGGGACGCTCTGGTGGCGGGAATCCATCTGAACCTGTTCCAGAAGCGCTGCGACAGGGTGAAGATGGCGAACCTGGCCCAGGTGGTGAACGTGCTGCAGGCGGTGATCCTCACGGAGGGGGAGCGGATGGTGAAGACGCCCACCTGGCATGTGTTCCATATGTACCGGTACCATCAGGGCGGTGAGCTGCTGGATTCCTCTCTGGAGACCGGGGAGACGGGGCTGGAGGACTGCAGGATTCCCGAGCTGACGGAGTCCGTATCCCGGGACTCGGAGGGGAAGATTCATATTACCCTGACAAATGCATCCCTTTCGGAGAATATATCTGTGGAGGCTGTGCTGGCGGATACGCAGATTGCGGCTGTGAGGGGGACGGTGCTGACCGGGGAGATGCAGGCTCACAATTCCTTTGAGGAGCCGGAGCGGGTGAAAGAGGCGGATTTTCCGGCGGTGGAAGTCCGGGGGGAAGAGGGAAGGCTTTCTTTTGTGATTCCGGCCTGCAGCGTGGTGCACTTGGAAGTAAATGTGGACGGTATGGAGATTTTCTAAGCCTGCTGCCGAATTTCATTCGGCATAGTACGCGGACTAAGAAAATCTGAATCATTCCGGTAAGAATGCAAAGCGAACAAAGTTCGTTTTGGGCAGGCATTCTTACGGATTTGCACCGATTGTTCTTGACGGGAGGTGTGCAGCAGTTGCCTGCCAGGGACTTGTCTGAGTAAGGACAGGGGAAAAGGAGATTTCTATGGGAGAAACTGAAGTAAAATATATCGCCACAGAGGATGAGATTACCGTGTACTGGGAGCGGACACAGGGCATGGCGGCTGGAGAGCGGTTTCGGGTATTTCTGGACGGGAGAGAGGCTGCTGTCACGGAGAAGACCCACAGCACTTTGACTGGGCTGCAACCCCAGCGGCGATATGAGATTCAGGTAAAGGGCGGAGAGTGGCGTTCGGAGGTTCTGACCGTCTCCACCGGGAAGCGGAAAAATCGGATTGACATTACTGCCGTGCCCTATCTGGCGGTGGGAAACGGGGTGGAGCTGAATACAGAGCGCATCCAGAGGGCCATCGACGACTGCGGGCCGGAGGAGGCGGTGTATGTGCCGGAGGGCGTGTTTCTCACGGGAGCCCTGCGGTTGCACAGCCATATGGAGCTGTATCTGGAGAAGGGCGCGGTCCTGCAGGGGACGGCGGAGGTGGAGGACTATCTGCCGAAGATTCCAAGCCGCTTTGAGGGGATTGAGATGCGGTGCTACAGCAGCGTGCTGAACCTGGGGGATTTAGAGGGGCTGGAGAGCCCGGAGGCTGCGGGGGATGGCGGGAAAGCGACAGATGCGAAGCGGCCGGAAATAGCAGGGACCGGAAGAAAAGCGGAGGACAGGGAGAGCCTGGCAGCAGGAGACGGCAGGAAAACAGTGGATGGGGAGGAACGGGAAAACCGGCAGGCCCCGGGAAGTGCAGCGAAGCCCGAAAGCGGGGCGCGGCAGGATTTTGTCTGCGAGAACGTGGTCATTAGAGGGCATGGCACCATAGCCAGCGGAGGCCGTCTTCTGGCGGAGCGGGTAATCGCCAGGGAGCGGGAGGAGCTGGGGAAGAAGCTGGAGCAGATGTCGGAGCTGGTGGCGGAGTGCGAGTGCGCGGAGACGGTGCCGGGCAGGGTGCGCCCCCGATTGGTGAACATCAGCCGCTGCCGCCATGTCCTGCTTGCAGGAGTCACCTTCCGCAACGGGGCCAGCTGGAACGTACATATGATTTATTCCTCGGACATCGTCACCCACGGCTGCACCTTTGTCTCCCAGGAGGTGTGGAACGGGGACGGATGGGATCCGGATTCCTCGGAGGGCTGCACCATATTTGACTGCGACTTCTATACGGGGGATGACGGGATTGCCATAAAATCCGGGAAGAACCCCCAGGGAAATGAAATCTGTATACCGTGTAAAAACATCCGTATTTTCGACTGCCTCTCTGCTTTCGGGCATGGCATTACTATCGGAAGCGAAATGTCCGGAGGAGTGGAGGATGTGGCAATCTGGGATTGTGATTTAAGCAGATCCATCTATGGCCTGGAGATAAAGGGAACATGGAAGCGGGGCGGCTATGTCAAGGGAGTCCGGGTGGACAACTGCAGGCTTCCCAGGCTGCTGTTCCATGAGGTGGGCTACAACAATGACGGGGAACCGGCGGACAGGCCTCCGGTCTTCTCGGACTGTGTTTTCAGGCGGATGGAGATTCTGGGGGCATACTACAACAGGCAGCGGGAGTGGACGGAATGCGAGGCCATTGAGCTGCGGGGATTTGAGCAGCCGGGCCATGAGGTGGCGGACATCTGCTTCGAGGACGTGGTGCTGGGCAGAGAGGGCGGAGCGGAGAGGAAGACGATTTCCTTGACCCGGTGCCGGGGGCTGCAGTTTAAGAACCTGCGGGTTTTGTGAGACAATTTTTTTGCGGTTAGACAGTTCCGCCCATGATTGGCTGAAAAACGTCTGCGGCACCGGTGCCGCGGACGGCAGGATGGGGGAGACGAATTGCCTGGGCGGAGAGTTTAGGAAGTATATCACATTGGATTCCATAGAATGAGATTATAAGGATAGATTGTGGGAAGAAAACGGAGGAAGAGAAGATGGAAGAAATCAGGGAACTTATTTTTCAGGACGATCCCTTTCGTATGAACTGGCTGCGCCAGGACTATCGGTATGGGGAGGTGCGCTGCCCGAAGGGCGTAGAGAGCACGGTATCCCATAGAAAGGAAGGGGACGTGGTGCATACGGATATCCGTTTCCGAAATACCACGGACAAGCCCATCTTTACATCCCTGGGGGATATCAGCATCGCCTTTCCCCTGGAGGACAGGTATGACAGCAGCCAGGTCTGCATGAGGCTGCGGTGCCATACGCATATTTTCTGCGGCAGTGAGGTGAGCTACGTCATGGCGCTGCGGATGGGCGGACGGGCGCCCCATCTGGGGATGGTGCTGACCCAGGGGAGCCTGGGCGGCTACAGCGTGGAGCGGGACACGGCGAAAATGAGCAATGACAGGGGCTGCTTTCTCCTGCATCCCTCGCCCATGGAACTGATGCCGGGGGAGGAGAGGGAAGTCTGCTTTGTGATTTTCCCGCATCAGGGCAAAAAGGATTTCTACGGACAGGCCGCCGCTTTTACCAGATTCGTCCAGGTGGAGGCCTCCGCATGGGTGTTGTTTCGCGGGGAGGAATGCCGTATTACGATAGAGCCGTCATTTGCGGCCGGCTCTGTACAGGTGGACGGGGAGGAAGTTGCGCAAAAGGACGGGAAGTATGAACTGGTGTACCGAGATACGGGACACTGCGGGGAGAAGGTCTTCCCTATCTGCGTGGACGGCATCCATACCTGGTGCCGGATTCTGGTGACAGAGCAGCCGGAGGAGCTGGCGCGGCGCAGGTGCCTGTTCATTGCGCGGCACCAGCAGTATGGAGGGCATCAAAACGCTGGCAAAAGCCGCCCTGTGGGAAGCCTGGAGGGAGCTTATCTGGCCTATGACAATGAAGAAGAGCATATGTACTATGACCGGAATAATGACTACAACGGCGGCCGGGAACGGGTGGGAATGGGCATCCTGATGGCGGAGTACCTGCAGCTTAGGAAGGAGGAAGCAGGCGGCAGCCTTCCGGCAGAGGGTACCTCTCTGAAAGACCGTGAAGTCCTTTTCCTGGAGGAGAGCCTGAAGCGGTATCTGGCCTATGTGGAGCGGGAGCTGGTGGATGTGGAGACAGGGGAGGTCTTCAACGATTTCGGCAGGGACGGCAGCTACAGGAGGCTGTACAATCTCCCCTGGTTCGCGGAATTTTATGTGGAGCTCTACCAGCTTTACGGGAAAAGGGAATACCTGACCAGGGCTGTCCGCATTCTGCGCTACTACTATCAGGACGGGGGAAAGGGGCATTACCCCATCGAGCTTCCGGTGCTTCTGCTGACACAGGCCCTGGAGGAGGCGGGGATGCAGGAGGAGCGGGCGGACATGGAGAAGCTGTTCCGGGGCCATGCCGACCGGATCGCGGAGGTGGGCTGCGACTATCCGCCCTCGGAGGTCAATTATGAACAGAGCATCGTAGCGCCGGCTGCGGATATCCTGCTGCAGGTCTACCTGCTCACCAAAGAGGAGAAATATCTGGAGGCGGGGCGGAAGCAGCTTGCGATTCTGGAGCTTTTCAACGGCATGCAGCCCGACTGGCATCTCCACGAGACGGCCATACGGCACTGGGACGGGTACTGGTTCGGGAAGAGGAAGCTGTACGGGGACACCTTTCCCCATTACTGGAGCGCCCTGACGGGCAACTGCTTCGCCCTTTATGAAAGGATTACCGGGGAGGCGATTTACGGGAAAAGGGCCGTGGATTCCCTGCGGGGCGTGCTGCCCATGATCCACTGCGACGGGAGGGCTTCCTGCGCCTATGTCTTTCCCGCCTCCGTCAATGGCATGCAGGCGGACTGCTATGACCCTTACGCCAACGACCAGGATTGGGCGCTGTACTTTACGTTACGGATGAAGCGATTTTTCTCGCATACGGAAAGGAAGAGCAATGGAGAGAAGAATTTACAACGGGATACCCTGGTATGACCAGAACGGAGATCCGGTAAACGCCCACGGCGCCTGTATCGTACCGGCCCAGGGGAAATATTACCTGTTCGGGGAGTACAAGACGGACGACGTGAACAAATATGTGGGATTTTCCTGCTACTCCACGGAAAATTTCATGGACTGGACCTTCCATGGGCTTGCCCTGCCGCCCTTAAAGGAGGGGCTGCTGGGTTCTGACCGCATAGGGGAGCGGGTGAAGGTCCTGGAGAACCGGGCCACCGGGAAATATGTGATGCTGATGCACACGGACGACATGAAATACTGCGACCCCTGCATCGGCCTGGCGGTGGGAGAGCGGATAGACGGGGAATTCACCTTCCAGGGGCCTCTGCTGTTCCGGGGAGAGCCCATCCGGTACTGGGATATGGGAACCTTTGTGGACGAGGACGGCACGGCCTATCTGCTGACCCACGAGGGGAATATCTACAGGCTGGACGAAAGCTACACCCGGGCGGTGGAGCTGGTGGCAAAGGACATCGCCCCGGGAGGGGAGTCCCCGGCCATGTTCCGGGCACGGGAGGAAGACGGCGGCAAGCGGTACTATCTGATGCTTTCCAACAAGACCTCCTGGGAACGGAATGACAACTATTATTTTACGGCGAAGGATCTGCACGGCCCATGGGAGTATAAAGGGCTGTTCTGCCCGGCGGGAAGCCTGACTTACAACAGCCAGTGCTCCTTTGTGTTCCGGTATGAGGGGGAGGGACAGGGGCATCCGGCAGCAGGCAGGGAGCCTGGCAAGAACCCCGGCAGCGGGCAGAAAGCCGGGCGAGCCGGCTTCCCGGAGGATGGCAAGGGAGGCGGAGGCCTCCCCATATACATAGGCGACCGCTGGTCCTACCCCAGGCAGGCCTCGGCGGCCACGCTTGTGCTCCTGCCCATCGAGACCGGGAACGGGCAGATGCGGATTGGGGAATACCTGCCGGTATGGTCCCCGGATACCCTGGAGAAAGCGGTACCTGAGCCGGAGCATTCCCTTGCCTTCCGCTCCAATGTGCCGGGGGAATCCATCCGAATCGCGTTCACGGGGGAACGGATTGTCCTGTTCGGAAATACGGACAGACATGGCGGATACGGCGACATAGAGATTGTGGATGAGGGAGGAGCCTGCGTCCACAGGACGAGCATCGACTTCTACAGCGCCGTCCCGGACAGCGGAATCCGGTTCCGGTCCCCGGCCCTGCCACCTGGAAGCTATACCGTGAAGATCACGGTTTCCGGGGAAAACAGCACCTGCGTGACCAAAAGCGGGACAAGGTATGGCAGCGATGATTTCTATATTGAGCTGACGGGATGGGCGCATCGGTGAAAACACCTCCAAACCGTTTCCAGGCCGTCTCTAAATTTCTGTTGTAATGGCTGTCATAATCAGCTATACTAATGTCAGATGGCGGAGTTTGGGAGGGGAATGCGGATATGGGAAGATATTTGAACAGCATGGTTCCTTATGAGACCTGGAAACAGATTGTCGGGACAAGGTTTTTTGTAGATAAGACTTCCCTGCTGGAGGATGTCATAAATGCGGCTGAGATAGACGGACAGAAATTCCTGTGCATTACAAGGCCGCGCCGTTTTGGAAAAAGCGTAATGGCCCATATGGTGGGGGCTTATTTTGGAAAGGCCTGGGACAGCGGCAGCTTGTTTCAGGCTCTTGAAATTGGGAAAAGTAAGGACTGCCAACGGCATCTCAATCAGCATAATGTAATCTTCATTGATTTTAGCAGGGTGCCTAGAGACTGCTGCAGCTATGGGCAGTATATCGACCGCATTCAGAACGGCATCAACCAGGATCTGGAGGAGGCCTATGCGGAGATAGGCATTGACGTGTCCGGCACTGTCTGGGATAATCTTCTGACTGTATTTGAGAAGACGAAAGAGACATTTGCCTTTGTGATTGATGAATGGGATGCGGTTTTCCATATGCACTTCATTACAGGCGAGAACCAGCAGGAGTATCTGGCTTTCCTGAGAAATCTCCTGAAGGACCAGATTTACGTGGAATTTACCTATATGACAGGAGTGCTTCCGATTACAAAATATTCCAGCGGGTCAGAGCTGAACATGTTCGTGGAATACGATATGACCGTCATGGAGCGGTTCAGCAGCTATTTTGGGGGCTTTCGTTGTATTGAGATAGACATCAAAGAGTCCCTCGACCTCCCTCTCCGTAAAG
>CAMTBF010000097.1 GCA_947068385.1 uncultured Lachnospiraceae bacterium | reverse complement strand
CAGGGACAATAGTATCATAAAAAGAGTAAAAGCTATCAGTCTATCGGATGCCTGGTTCTCCTGCACCACTCTGTTGATGATATAGATGATCACCGAGAAGCTGAAGATATCCACCACCGGGCTCACCAGGCTGAAGGCCGCGTAAAGCTTCCAGGTCTTCTGCTCCCTTTTCTCCAGTATCCCGGTCAGGTATCTGAACATTTCCCTCATGTCGCTTTCCTCCGAATTCCGTATCCGTCTCATTTCCCGCCCCTTCCTCCCATCAGCCGTCTCTGGAATTCCCTCCATGACAGCTTCAGCCAGAACCACTTCAGGAACAGCACAAAGGGCAGTCTCTGGTATAAGCCCATGAACCGCTCTCTGTGGGCCGAAGCTTTGGTGGGGCCCACAAGCCTGGGCTGCAGCACGTCCTCCCGCCCGCAGGGGAACCAATCCGCCTCCTCCTTCACCTCTTCCCAGATCTCCCTGGCCAGCTCCGTGTGGAGGATGACCATGGAGGTGCCGAAGCGGTCGTCCATGTCCGGCCTGACCTTCCCGATGCCCCAGAAATCCCCCAGGGTGAAGTCGCTGTCCCTGTCCACGGTGCAGTAGGCGCAGGCGTGGCAGGCGGGCCGGATGATGTGGTCGGTGAAGTACATCCTGCAGTATAGGTCGGCGTTCAGGCTTCCCGCGTACTCCTTGCCGCCTGTCACATAGGCGCAGGTGTGTCCGTTGTCCCCCGCCCGCTTGTCCCGGAAGGAGAAGGCCGTCATTTTCCCGCCCCGCCTGCGCTCCAGATAGCCCACGTAGGAGCGCCAGATTCCCGGGGAAGGGGCCCCATAGCAGACCAGATCCGCCACGATGAGCTTCGGATAAGCTTTGCCCAAAGACAGCCTGAGGGCATGGGCCTGGCAGGGGGTGCCGCTAAACAGCACCCATCTGCCCTCCTCCAGGTACTGGCGGATCCGGCGATAGATTCCTGTCAGGTCGCTCTGGACATACTTCGTCCGCTTCAGGGCCTCCAGCTCTTCCCTGTTCTGGGCTTCCCTGTGGGCCACTCGCATATCCCGGTCATAGGCGGCGCCGTAGACCACGCCCTGCCGCCGGAACACATAGTCCGCCAGCAGCGGGAACATGCCGCCGGAGGAGCTGGCCAGGCGCAGGTCTTTGTCCTTGGCCCGGAGGCCGAAATAGGAATCATAAGAGTTCCCCGCCTTCTCGGGCTTCTTTCCCTTTATAGGGCATGTCCGCTCACATTTCCCGCATTTTATACATATCTTTTCGTCAATCTCCGGATACCAGAACCCCTCTCCGTCCATGACCATATGGATAGCGCCCACGGGGCATACGTCCCCGCATGCGCCGCAGCCGCAGCATTCCTCTTTCTTCCTATATAGCTCCATCCCGACTCCTGTCCCCGCTTCCTTCTTATTCGTTCCTTCTCCGGGAAAAATGCAGGCTCCGCAGCAGGAACTCCCCGGAAGCGCCTGCGGCCTCCTCTGTCCGCCGCTGCACCGCCTCCCAGTCCACATCCGCATCGATGTCCCTGCCGTCGCCCTCCTGGCAGATCTTATCCTCCAGGCCGTGGATCCGCAGGATGTTCTGCAGCCTGGCGCTTAAGCTGCTGTGGGCGAAGGCCAGGAACCTTTTGCGGAAGATGATGCTGAAGGCCACGGCGTGGAAGGAATTGGTCACCACGTAGTCCGCATGATGGATGTAGCCCAGAAACTCCGCCGGCCCTGCGGTCACGTCCAGGTCGAAGCCCTGATCCGCCCCCTGGAGCCCTGCCCGCACCTCCACCACGGACAGGCCCTTCTCCCGGGCCAGCTTCCCAGCGTACTCCGCCATCCTCCCATTGCCCTCGGTGACGTAGAGCAGGATGTAGCCTTTCCTGTCCGGCGCTTTCTCCGCCTGCTGCCAGGTCTCCCTGTCCAGGAAGAACACCGGATCCAGCACGGCGCACACTTCGCCTCCGTAATGCCGCTCCACATAGGGAATGGCCGCTTCCTCCCGGACGGACAGGGCGTCCACATGGCTGACCAGCCTGGAGAAATCTTCGCTGTATCGGTCAGGAATGGACGCTCCGCCGAAGCTGGCGGCGTAGGAGATCACCTTCTCCTTCCCCTTGGCCGGAAAGGCCCCGAAATAGGCCCTCCGCAGCCCGCAGGTGATGGCCGGGTTCCAGATCTGGTCGCTGCCCACGATATAGTATCGGTAGGAAAGCCTCTTAAGCCCCCGGACGGACAGGGCCTTCCGCTGCCCGGGCTCCAGCAGGTAAGTCCTGCGGAACCGCTCCATGTTGGCCCGCTGCCTGGAAAACTCCCGCCGCACCCGCATGTGGGCCAGGAAGCCGTTCCACATATTGAACAGGCCCCAGATGCGGCCCTTCAGCCCCTGGATGGGGGCATAGGGAATCCACCAGTGCCGCCCTGTCATGTAGGGCGGCTCGTAGCGCACGATTTCCGTCCTTATCCCCTGATCGCACAGAAAGCGCTTCAGCCCGTAGGCCTGGAGCATGGCCCCGTAATTATTGGAGCAGTGGAACGTTATGATGCCCACCTGCGCACTTCTTTCCCCCATCTCGTCAGCCCCTCTGTTTCACTAAAATCTGTACAAAACCATTCAAAATCACATATACAGGATAACAATAGAAGCAGCAACGGAACAGGATTCTGTCGCTGAGACAGATCTCCCCAAACAGCGGATGCCCTGCCTCCGAGGCGGCCGTCTTTCGCAGATCCGCCGCAGCTTCCCGCTCTCCTCCCCGCCGCAGGGACTCATAGCTCCTCTTCAGCTGTTCCGCCAGGACGATCTCCCACCGCATGGCATAGTCCCTCCGGCCCTTCCGGTATTCCCCGTCCCTGATCCGCAGGGAGCAGTCGGAATATCGTCTCCCTCTCGCCGTCCCGGCGGAATTGGTCACGCTCTCAGGATGCGCCCTGTAATAGTACCACGCATCCTCGCAGCAGACGCTCTTCACCTGCCTGTCAATCAGCTGATACAGGAACCAGGTGTCCTCCCCGTTGGCCAGGCTCCTGTCGAACCTGACGTCCCCTATGGCGGAGCGCAGGATCAGCTTCCCGCCGATGCCGGAGAAAATGTCCGTGTGCTCTACGTGGAACCAGCTCTCTGTCCCTGCCTCGTCCGCCGTCTGCCACCGAACCTTCCGCGCTTCCTCTTCCCAGGCCCTCTCAAGCGCCTCCTCCATCTGCCCGCCGTCCATCCTTGCATATCCGCAGAAGGCCAGCTGGGCCCCGTACCTTTCCGCCTCCCCTGCCATCTCCTCCAGCAGCCGGGGATGGATGGCGTCGTCGCTGTCCAGGAAGAAGACGTACTCCCCGCAGGCCCTGTCAAGCCCCCTGTTCCTGGCGGCGGAGACCCCCTGGTTCTCCTGGCGCAGCAGCCGTATCCGCCCGTCCGCCTCCGCCAGCTTCTTGCATATGGCAGGCCCTTCGTCCACAGACCCATCGTCCACTACCAGTATCTCCAGATTCCCATAGGTCTGCCTGACCACGGACTCCAGGCATTTCCCGATATAGCGCTCCGCATTGTACATGGGGACGATCACCGATATCTTCTTCCCAGTCTCCACAATCCTAAAATCCTTTCACTTTCCTATGGCTTTTTCCCATGCCATATGCTATAATACGCCGGACGCCACAGGCGTTCCACATTCCTGACAGACATTGGGAGCAGACCATATGAAGACCATCCGGACACTGGCCGCACTGGCCATGGCAGCAAGCCTCTCCCTGTTCGGCGGCGGGGTTTCCGCGCTGGGCAGGCAGATTTCCACATGCACAGACGATGTCCTGGCCCTTGGCCGGGAAATCGCCGCCCTTGCCGAAGAAGTCATATCGCGCACAAGCGTGCGCATTCCCGCATACACGCCGTCCCCCTGCGTGGAGTCCACGGCCGCGCTGGACAACCCCTATATCGGCTGGTACCAGATCCACGCCTACACCCTGTCCGATGCCCCCTGCGACCTGACAGATGTCCTGGAGCAGGATTACGGCCCCGGCCTGGTCCTCCTCCAGTTCAATCTGCGGGGTTACGCCGACGGCCCTGTCAGCGATGCCGGGCTGGAGCAGCTGGAGCGCATCCTGGACGCCTGGCATTCCAGGGGCAGGCAGCTGATCCTGCGCTTCCTCTACGACTGGGACGGCAAGCCCCTTGGGACGGAGCCGGGGAATCTCTCCCAGATCCTGGAGCACATGTCCCAGACGGCGGAGGTCGTGAACAGGCACCGGGACTGCGTCTATATCCTGCAGGGCATCTACGCGGGCTCCTGGGGGGAGATGCACGGCTCCGAATACACCGATGCGGAGGACATGCTCACCCTCCTGGGCCACCTGGCCTCCGTCACGGATCCCTCCATCTACCTGGCAGTCCGCACCCCCGCCCAGTGGCGCGCCGTGAAGGATGCCCAGGAAGGGGATCCCGCCGATGCGGCCCTCCTCCGGCGGCTGGGCCTCTACAATGACGGGCTGCTGGGCTCGGAGACGGACTTGGGCACCTACGGCCAGGGGGATTCGGACTTTTCCGCCGGTCAGACGCAAAAGCGTTCCCGCCAGGACGAAATCACATTCCAGAATACCCTGTGCAACCATGTGCCCAACGGCGGGGAGGTCATCATCGACAATCCGTACAACGATTTCCCCTCCGCCGTCCAAGACCTGGCGGCCATCCACGTCTCCTACCTGAACGACCGCTACGATGAAGCCGTGCTGGCCAAGTGGCAGGCGGACAGCTTCACCGGGGATGGCCCCTTCCGGGGCATGAGCGGCTATGACTACATCGCGGCCCACCTGGGTTACCGCTATGTGCTCAGATCCTCCGCCCTGTCCGCCCCCGCTTCCCCGGAGGAGGAGGCCGTGCTGAGCCTCACCCTGGAGAATGTAGGCTTCTCCCCCTGCTACCGCGCCTTTGACGTGGCCCTTGGCCTGGAATCCGCCTCCGGATCCGAGGCATATGTGCTGCCGGTGGAGACCGACACCCGCCTCTGGATCCCCGGCCAGGAAATCCTGCTGGAAATCCCCCTGGACGTCAGCTCCCTTGCCCTGGGGGAGTACGCGCTGTCCCTGACCGTCTCGGACCCCCTCTCCGGCTCTGAGGTCCGCCTGGCCAATGAAGGGGCCCTGGAAGGCAGGGGCTGTCCCGTGGGCTCCCTAACGATCCGGAAATCCTCCCAGTAGGATCCTGTCGTCGGCCCCCTCATTGGCGAACCGGATGACCTTTCCGTCCGCCCTGCGCTTCAGCGTCAGGAATATCCTGCTGCCCGGGGCGCAGCTTTCCGATATGTCCGCCCGCAGCAGGCTTTCCTGTCCGCAGCGCCACTCTCTCGGATCCGCGGCCAGACGCCGCAGCACCGCCCTTCCGTCTCCGTACTCTGTCACCAGGAAGCACTCCGCCTCCTGGCAAAGGTTCCCGAAGCCCGTGTTCTCCACCGTGACCTGCAGCTCCTTCCCCTTTCTCTCCGTCACGTCCCGCACGGTGAACCGATACCCCAGATGGCGGCCGATATAGTCATAGCCGCTGACCCCGTCCCAGCAGCCCGCCTCCGCCACGGTCTCCCGCTTCCAGTGCTCCAGCTGGTCCGGATGGTAGATGCTGTTCAGATAGCTCACATGCATCTGACCCAGAGCCACCGCCGCCTGCCGGTATCCCGTCAGGGGCTGGCCTGACAGGATCTCCCCGCCGTTTGGCGTCATGTCCATGCAGCCCTCCTGCCAGTCCAGCTCCTCTGCCCGGCTCCAGCTCCCGTTCTCCCCGGCCTGGGCCCTCGTCTGGTCGCCGTATGTCCCCAGGTCCGTCTCCGAGCCGAATATGCCGTCATTGTACAGGCCCAGCCGCTCCTCCAGCCCGGGCTCCGCGCTGCCGCTTACGACAGTGCGCCACTGGGCGGGGGTGCGCACCGCAAGGAAGCATCTCCCGCCCGTTGCCCGATACAAGGCATCCATCAAGCCGCACATGGAATCCCTGTCCAGGAACTTGGAGCCGTGCATCTCCCCCCAGTTCCCCACGAAGATTCCCTGCAGCACCAGGATGTCCTCCATATAGGGCCGGATCGCCCCGCCGATCTGCTCCATGTGCCGCTTCACCATAGAGACGGTCAGGGGCTCCCTCTGCATGCCCTTGCCCTCGTTGTCATAGACGAACCGGAGGATGACCTGTTTCCCGTTCCGCCGGAAGAATTCCAGGATCTCCCCGATATGGTGCAGCGCCTCCCCGGGCATCCCGCAGGCCCTGTAATCCCCGATGTCGATCAAAGCCAGCGCCAGCCGCTCCTGCCTGCAGCTTTCGTCCAGCCAGGCCTCCTCTTCCACAGGCCGCCCGGATCCGGCCCGGAAGGTGTAGACATGGTACCAGCCCCGTCCCGGATCGTGCAGCTCCTGGCTGCTCTCCCGGCATATCCCGGGGCAGAACGCCCCCCTGCCCTTAAATCTTATCCGCACTGCGCAACCCCACCTCCACGTCCATCTTCAGGAATTTCACCCGGAACAATATGATAATCGTGCTGTACATGACCCGGAGCATGTACCAGAAGGGCTTCAGCCCCGAATGCATGCTCTTCCCCGCCGTCCGGGCATGCATCACCGCCGGCACCTCCACCACCTTGAACTTGGCCAGGAGCATCAGCACCAGCATGTTGGCATCCGGGTATTTGTCATCGAAATGATTGTATTTCGAATAATACAGGAAGGCCTTCCTGCTCAGCCCCTGCAGGCCCGTGGTGGGATCCGAGATCCGCGCCCCGGTGATCATGCGGATCATGCCCCGGAACAGGGAGTAGACGATTTTCTTCGGTAGGGACACCGGGAAATCGGAGCTGTCCTTCCGGAACCTTGCCCCCAGCACGATGTCCGGATACCGTCCGTCCTCGTCCGCCTCCTTCAGCCTGTTGTAGAGCACGGGGATGTTGCAGACATCGTGCTGCCCGTCCCCGTCCATCTGGATGATGTACCTGTATCCACGGCGCACCGCGTATTTGTATCCGGTCTGCAGCGCACAGCCGTACCCCATGTTGAAGAGCTGCGAGATCATGGGATACTGCATCTCCTTCACGATCCAGTTGGTGGAATCCGTGGAGGCATCGTTTATCACCAGGATGTCCGCCACGGATTCCAGGCCCAGGCCCTCCACCTGGTTCAGCACTCTCCGTATGTTCTGTCCTTCATTGTAAGCCGGTATGATAATCAACAATTCTTTCATACGTCCCATTCCCCTGTCCGCGCCTCCCCTCAGTCCAGAAGCGCCAGAAAAGCCTCCAGTTCCTCTCCCTGGGCCTGGCCCTTACGTCCGGCGGCCTGCCCCAGGGACCTGCGTCTCTCCCCGTCCTTCAATAGCGCCGCGATGCTGTCCGCGATGGCCTCCGGCGTCAGCGCGCAGAGCACCCCGTCCACCCCGTCCTCTATCTGCTCCCTGTTGCCGTTGCAGTCCGAGGCCACCACGGCGCAGCCCAGGATCTGGGCCTCCTGGATGGCGATGCTCTTCCCCTCGAACCGGGTGGCGTGTATGTAGAGATCCGCCTGGGCATAGTAGGGATAGGGGTTCTCCACGGCCCCCAGCAGGATGAAATCCTCCTGGAGCCCCAGGGCCGCTATCTTTTTCTCCAGCGCCCTTCTCTGGTCCCCCTCCCCCAGCACGTACCACCTGGCCCGGCACCCCGCGTCCTTCAGGCGCTTCATGGCCTCTATGGCTATATCGTAAGCCTTCTGGTAGGTGAGCCTGCCCACGGTCAGCAGGCGCTGCCCGCCGTATCCGTCCGAAAAGCCCTCCCCCGTCCGGGCCTGGCGGCAGATGCCCTCCCGGTCCAGCAGGTTGTGGAAGACCTCCGCCTTTCCCGCGTGCTCCGGGTACACCGCCAGGAAATGCTGCTTCACCTCGTCGGAGACCATGAAGATCCGTTGGAAGCTGTCCCAGCAGCCCCTGTCCATCTCCCGGGTGTAGCCCGCGCTCTCGTAATCGATGTGGACAAAGGCGCATTTCCTGGCGGCCTTCACATGGTCCGCCACATAGTAGGCGGAAGCCCCCTCCAGCCATGCCACCGCCAGGTCGAAGGTCTCCTCGAAGCGCAGCCCCCCGTCCGAGAGCATCCGCCACAGCAGCTTATCCGTCTGCAGCTTCCCCTTCCTGACCATGGCGGCCATGGTCTTGACGATATATCGAATCTTTCCAATCTGTCCCCCATTTCTCAGGAAAGCGGCCAGCACCGTCCGCACCAGCCCCCGCTTCCCCTCCCGGGACAGGACGGAGTGGGCATCGAACTTGGGGTTGCGCAGCCTGACATGGGGCGGCAGCTTACGGATCATCTCCCCCTGGCCCATGACCACATAGAGGGAGATGTCATATGCCGGGCCCTCCAGGCGCCTAAGCAGCTCCAGCATGGCCGTCTCCGCCCCGGCCCGGCCCATGGTGTTAATCACGAACAGAATCTTTTTTCTCATAGGCCTCCTCTTGTTCCTGAATCAGCTCCTCCAGCTCGTGCATCATGCGCTCGCTCTCCTGGTTCAGCATGGCCACCTGCATGGCAAGCTCCCGGTTCTTCATGTTCAGCTGGGAGATCACCAGGCTGTTCTGCACCTCCGTGAACAGGATCAGCGCGCCCACGCAGAAGAACGCAAGGCCTGTGCCCGGCGCCAGCATATGGGTCCACTCCGACAGGATGGGAATGGCCCCCATCAGGACCATCAATACCCCCAGAAGCCCCCAGATCACGGCATAGTTCACCGCCAGCTTCTTGAAGGAATGGGTCCAGAAGCCGAACAGGAACAATATCACCCCTCCAACCACAAATCCGATCCTTATGATAGTACCGTCCATATTAACCTCCTGATGCGTCTGCCAAATGTCCTGCCGCTATGTCTCCTGTGCCTTTCCCATCGATCAGTCCGCCGCCGAGGCCCCTTCCCGGCCGCTCTCCTTCCTGTCATATACCTTGCTGGGAGGCCTGGTCCCCATGCCCGGCTTCAGGAGGGAGCCCTTGCAGAAGATATGGGCGTCCAGATGCCTCTCCATGAAGCGCAGCCTGAAATACGCGAACGTCCAGCCGCTGAACGCCCCCGCCACCACGCCCACGCCGTACCACAGCTCCGGCAGATACGTGGCCACGATGCTGCCCAGGAAGGTCACCAGGCAGAAGATCAGCGATGTGGCCATGGCCCCGTTGAGATCGTCGAAGTAATACAGGAAGATGATCTCCGCATACATCAGGAAGAGGATGAAGTACCCGGCCGTCAGGCAGGGATAGATCCGCATGGTCAGGGTGGAGATGCCGAACCTGGGCAGGAACACCACCGCGATCAGGTACACCACCGCCGTGATGATGAACTGGATCCGCACCAGGTTCATCAGCTCCGCGGAGAGCTGGCGGAACATCTCCTTCTTGGCGCTGTCGATGTCCGCCCCCTTGCCGCCGATGACCGCCTCGGAGTAGGCCTTGTACTTGTCATGGAAATGCATCTCCACCCTGGTGATGAAGATGATCGTGGTGGAGATGTTGGTGAACATGGCCAGGCAGGTGGCCATGTCATAGGGCTGGTTGCACACGAAGGTCTTCACCACCACCAGGCGCATTTCCGTATTCCAGAATACGAAATTATGTATATAGAGCCCCAGGATATAGAAAAAGTTCGCCACCACCAGCTTCCAGTATTTCCGGAAATACCGCAGCACCGGCTTGTACCGATTGCTGTTCTTCACGAAATACCGTTTCACGATGGCCAGCTCCAGGAAAGCCGTCAGGAAGAAGCCCGTCATCAGCGCGAAGAGCATGCTCTCCCGGATCCCCCACTTCATGACGAACCGCAGGAACAGGGAGAACAGGAAGGCCCACAGCATCCCGATGAAGAAGAACAGGGATATCTTCGTGTAGTCCTTGGAGATGGACAGGTAGATC
>CAMTBF010000096.1 GCA_947068385.1 uncultured Lachnospiraceae bacterium | reverse complement strand
TATAGTTTATCACCAGATGCTTGTTAAGTACAGATATTTTTGTTAAAATGTAATTGATGAACTGAGTTGATGAATTCCATGCCTCATAGCCGGAACCATAGGCTGGAATAAGACAAAGAGAATAGGATAAAGAGAAGAAAGAAAAGAGGAACTAAGCGATGGCAGACATCAGACCATTTTCCGCATACCGCCCGGCGCCGGGCATGGAGGGCAGGATTGCCGCATTGCCCTATGACGTGTACAACAGGCAGGAGGCCACGGAAGAGGTAAGGAAAAACCCCGACTCCTTCCTCGCCATAGACCGGGCGGAGACGGGCTTCGGCCCGGAGGTGGACACCTATGCGCCGCAGGTGTACGAAAGGGCGGCAGCTCTGCTGGGGGACTGGATCGCCCAGGGGAAATTCGTCAGGGAGGACAAGCCCTGCTACTATCTCTACGAGCTGACCATGGACGGCAGGAGCCAGACCGGCATCGTGGCCTGCGCTTCCATCGACGACTACAGCGCAGGCGTCATCAAAAAGCATGAGAACACCCGGGCGGACAAGGAACAGGACAGAATCCGCCATGTGGACGTGTGCGACATGCAGACAGGGCCTATCTTCCTGGCATACCGCTCGGACGCGGTGCTTCGGGAGATCATCGAGGCAGTGAAGAAAAATCCCCCGGCCTGCAGCTTCGTCTCCGAGGATGGCATCGGGCACCGGGTCTGGACCATAATGGGAGAGGGGCATCCCATGGGAGAGGGAAATCCCATGGGAGAAGAGCATCCCATGGAGGAAGACGAGACGGAAGCGGGCAATGCGCTCCAGGGCATCCGGCAGCGGTTCGCCCGGATGGATGCCATATACATCGCGGACGGCCATCACCGCTGCGCCTCCGCCGTGAAGGTGGGGCTCATGCGGCGGCAGGCCCATCCGGGCTACACCGGGGAGGAGGAATTCAACTATTTCCTCTCGGTGCTGTTCCCGGACGAGGAGCTGCACATCCTGGATTACAATCGCATAGTATTCGACTTGAACGGTTATACGAAGGAGGGCTTCCTGGAGAAGATTTCCGAGGGCTTCCAGGTGGAGGAAGCGCCGGAGGCACCCTACCGTCCCAAAAGGAAGGGGCAGTATGGCATGTACCTGGACGGCGCATGGTACCGCCTGACGGCCAGGCCTCATATTCTATCCGAGGATGCCGTGGACGGACTGGACGTCTCCCTGCTCCAGGACCATCTGCTGGGCCCTGTCCTCGGCATCCTTGACCCGAAGACGGACAAGCGCATCGACTTCGTGGGCGGCATCCGTGGATTGAAGGAGCTGGAGCGCAGGGTGCAGGAGCAGCGGCAGCTGACTTCGGAGAAAGGCTCCGGGGGAGAGGCCTTGTCCGCGGGACAGGAGAGCGGGACGGATATGGCGGTAGCGTTCTCCCTGTACCCCACATCCATGCAGGAGCTGTTCGCGGTGGCGGACGCGGGGAGGCTGATGCCGCCCAAGTCCACCTGGTTCGAGCCAAAGCTGCGCAGCGGGCTGTTCCTGCACAGCCTGGAGGGATGAAGCGTTTCGCCGGACAGAGCAGGAGACCGGGAACGGTACGAATACGGAAACGATATCAAGAAAAGGCATCTAAAGAAAGGAAACAGACGGCATGACGAACAAACTTTATCAGCTGATGAACTGGCCGAAGATCGAGGAGATCATCTACTCGGAGTGCGACAATCCCCATGAACTGCTGGGCCCCCATAAATCCGGGAAACAGACCCTGGTGCAGGCATATTTCCCGGGAGCGGAGCAGGCGGAGATCGTGTTCGAAGGAACCGGCCAGCGGGTGGAGCTGGAGCTGGCGGACGAGGACGGCTTTTTTGCCGCGCTGCTGCCCCAGAAAGAGAGCGAGGTCCCCGCGTATCATTACGTGGTGAAAGGGAAGGACGGCAGCGAGGGCGTCCGCGGCGAGGCATACCGCTTCGCGCCCCAGATTACAGAGAGCGATATGGACAAGTTCCAAAGCGGCATCCATTATACCATCTATGAAAAGCTGGGGGCCCATCCCATGACCATCGACGGCATCCGGGGCGTGTACTTCGCCGTGTGGGCCCCGAACGTCATGCGGGCCAGCGTGGTGGGGGACTTCAACGGCTGGGACGGAAGGGTCCATCAGATGAGACGGCTGGGGGACTCGGGCATCTTCGAGATCTTCCTGCCGGACGCAAAGGCTGGGGACAATTATAAATTCGAGCTGAAGGTGAAGGGCGGGATGACCTATCTGAAGGCAGACCCCTACGGCAACGCGGCCCAGCTGCGGCCGGAGACGGCCTCTGTGGTGGCGGATCTGGACAGCTTCGTCTGGGAGGACGGGGAGTTCCTGAAGGCTAGGGCCGGGTTCCAGACCGGGAACGCGCCGGTGAGCGTGTATGAGATGTACCTGGGCTCCTTTGTGGCCCCTGCCGGAAAGGAGGAGCCTTCCAGCGGCTACGCCAACTACCGGGAAATCGCGGCGCAGCTTATCCCCTACGTCAAGAAGATGGGCTACACCCATGTAGAGCTGATGCCCGTGATGGAGCATCCCCTGGACGGCTCCTGGGGATACCAGGTAATCGGCTACTACGCGCCCACGGCCAGGTACGGCTCCCCGGAGGATTTCATGTATTTCGTGAACGAGCTCCACAAGGCGGGCATCGGCGTGATCCTGGACTGGGTTCCGGCCCATTTCCCCAGGGACACCTACGGGCTGTCCAATTTTGACGGCACCTGCCTCTATGAGCATTTCGACCCCAGACAGGGCAGCCATCCCCACTGGGGCACATTGATCTACAACTACGGCAGGCCCCAGGTCTCCAATTACCTGATCGCCAACGCCCTGTTCTGGGTGGAGAAGTTCCACGCGGACGGCATCCGCATGGACGCGGTGGCCAGCATGCTCTATCTGGACTATGGGAAAAAGGACGGCGAATGGGTGGCCAACATGTACGGCGGCAAGGAGAACCTGGAGGCCATCGAGATGATCAAGCACCTGAACTCCGTCATGAAGAAGCGCAATCCGGGCGTGCTGAGCATCGCCGAGGAGAGCACCGCCTTCCCCAGGATCACAGGGGCGCTGGAGGAGGACGGCCTGGGCTTCGACCTGAAGTGGAACATGGGCTTCATGAACGACTATCTGGGCTACATCAGGTACGACCCCTATTTCCGGGCCCACCATCACGGGGAGCTGACCTTCAGCATGGTCTACGCCTACAGCGAGAAGTTCATGCTGGTGTTCTCCCACGACGAGGTGGTGCACGGCAAGGCCTCTCTGATCGGGAAGATGCCGGGAGGCCGGGAACAGAAGTTCGCCAACCTCCGCCTTACCTATTCCTATATGATGACCCATCCGGGCAAGAAGCTGCTGTTCATGGGGCAGGACCTGGGCGAATTCGATGAGTGGAACGAGGCCAGGACTGTGGAATGGGAGCTTGCACAGGTGCCGGAGCATCAGGGGATCTCGGAGCTGGTAAAGGACCTGAACCACCTCTACCGCAACAGCCCGGAGCTGCACGCGCTGGACGACGCGCCGGAGGGCTTTGAGTGGGTGAACCATATCTCCTGGGAGGAGTGCTTCGTGACCTTCCTGCGCAAGGGCGCAAGAAAGGACGAGATCCTGGTGGTCGCTGCCAATTTCTCGGGAATCGAGAAGGAGCTCACCATCGGCGTGCCCTTCCATGGAAAGTACAAGGAGATATTCAATTCCGACAGCGAGAAATACGGCGGCTCAGGGATCGTGAACGGCAGGGTGAAGCGGTCGAAGGAAGTGGAATGGGACGACAGGCCCTATTCCGTCACGGTGAAGACGGCGCCCCTCTCCTTGAGCATCCTGAAGTACATCCCCTTCACGGCCCAGGAGCTGGCGAAGGAGAAGGAGGAGAAGGCGGACAAGGCGTCGCCGAAGAAAAAGACGGCCTCCCGCGCCGGGGACAGCGCGGATAAGAGGGTCGCCGCGGAGAAGAAGAGCGCCCCGGGGAAGAAGGGGATCGCGGAGAAGAAGAGCGCCTCAGGGAAGAAGAGCGCGGCGGAGAAGAAGAGAGCCGGGAAAAAGAAGGCTGTCGCCGGATAGACAGGAGGAATTGGCGATGGGATGGAGGAAGAGCCCTCCGCGGGAGAAACGCCTTCCGCGGAAGCTGTTGGGGGTATTGATGGCTGCGGGCCTGCCGCTTGTCTGTACATCCTGCGGAATCATGCCGGAAGAGGAAGAGCTTCCGGCCGCTCCCGTGATCCGTTCCTATGAGGCGGAGGAGTACCAGCAGACCACGGTCATGCGGGGCGACATGGTCTTGACCAAACAGGTCAAATGTACCTATGCGTCAGCCAGACAGGAGAAATACAGCTTCTCCCTGGGCGGCCTGTACATAGACAAGGTGTATGTCAGCGAAGGGCAGCAGGTGGAGAAGGGGACGCTGCTGGCGCAGCTGGAGCAGGGAGACCTGCCCCAGCGGATCTCCGACGGGGAATACGCGCTGAAGGCGCTGCAGGTCAGCCGCTCCTATCTGCCGGAATACCAGAGGCTGGAGAGGGAGCGGAAGGATGCCCTCATAGCGGACATGGAATACCAGATAAAGGATCGGATGGCATGGTCGGAAAACTATGAGGCCGGGGAAGAGAAGGCATCGTATATAGACCAGGCAAACGCGATCCTGCTGCAGCGGATAGAGCTGGAAAAGCAGAGGGACGCCGCTGCGGAAGACGACGCAAGGAAGCTGCAGGAGGCGGACGACGCCCTGTACATCGCGGGCCTGCGGCTGCAGGAGCTGAGGGAGGAGCTGCAGGAGCGGCGGATCTATGCGGACATAGGCGGAACGGTCACATATCTCCAGAAGACGAAGGAGGGCGACCGCTCCGTGAAGGGAAAGGTCTTCGTCATCCTGGCCGACCTGGACACGGTGGTGTTCACCGTAAAGGGGGAGGACGCGCAGTATTTCCCGGTGGGCGCCCAGGCCACTGTCCTCTGCAAAAAAAAGGAATTCCCTGCCCGGGCAGTGGAGCCGTCGGAGCTTGGGCTGCCCGGGCAGCAGGAGGGGGAGGAGCCCATGGCCTATCTGCAGCTGCTCCAGCCTGACCCTACCCTGGAGAACGGGGAGTCCGGAACCATCCAGGTCACGCTGGATCAGCGGGAGGACGTGCTGTACGTGAATAAGGAGGCCATAAAGGCGGCGGAGGGAGCCCATTTCGTCTATATGCTGGACGAGAACGGGCTGAAGGTCCTGCGGGAGGTCGTCATAGGCCTGGAGAGCAACGACTACGTGGAGGTCGTCAGCGGCCTCGCGGAGGGAGACAGCGTCATCATAAACTAAGGCGGCCTCGGAGCAGGACACGGAGGCGGCATGGAAACGAATATATTCGTAGGAAGAATGTAGGATGAAGAGAAAAGCGGCACTGCTGGCGGCACTGCTCCTCTCTGTAGGGCTGGCCGGATGCGGAACAGAGAAGAATCCCTCCATGGAGGCTCCCCAGCTCCTGGAACCGGTGGATGTAAAGATGGACATAGCCATGGCCCAGACAGGGGATATCTATCAGCTCTCTACCTATAACGGAGAGGTGGTTCCCTATACGGAGGGGCTTTCCTTTACCGTGGACGGCTATCTGGAAGCAATCAATGTCATGATGGGGGACATGGTGCAGGAGGGGGACGTCCTCGCCGTTCTGAGCGAGGAGCAGATCGGGGAACAGATAGAGAGCCTGGAGGAGGAGATAGACGACCTGGTCACGATGGGGGAGTTCAGCGACAGACAGGCCACCGCGGACATCGAGATTGCCAGGGAGGAGCTGGAGATGCTGCATGCGGCGGGGACCTTCGGATATACCGGAGGGATCAAGGAGCTGGAGATCCAGAAGCTGGAGATGGAGCTGGAGGAGGCAAGGCAGCTGCGGGGCCTGGAGCTGCAGAAAAAGCAGGAGGCCCTGGGGGCGCTTCGGGAGAAGGTGGGGAAAAACGAGATCACGGCCCCTTTCAGCGGAAGGATCGTCTATGTCAGCGACGGGAAAAAGGGGGATGCGGTGCTCGGCTACACTCCCATGATCTACATGGCGGACGACAGCCGCCTGGGCCTGACTGCGGAATATGTCTCGGAATCAGCCGTGAACAGCGCGGACAGGGCCTGCGCGAAGATCATGGAGAAAGAATATGAAATCAGCTACATTCCCTATGAGAACAGCGAGCTGGTGAGGATGGCCCTGGCCGGTGAGGAGATGAGGGCGCGGTTTTCCATCGAGACAGAGGATGCGGCGCTCTGCGCGGGCCAGTTCGCCGTGGTCATGGTCTATCAGGTCTACAGGGAGGATGTGCTGACCATTCCCAAAAACGCGCTGTACAGGGATGGAAGCGGACAATATGTCTATAAGCAGGTGGACGGCGCAAGGGTGCGGTGTGATGTGAAGGCAGGTCTGACCACGGATACGAAAGCGGAGATCCTGGAGGGACTTGAGGAAGGAGATATGGTCTATGTCCAGGATTAGAGCGTTTGGGCCTGCGCTGCTGCTTCTGGCGGCGGCCGCCCTCGGTGGATGCGGCGACAGCGCACAGGAGGAGCCTGCCTATGATAAGGACCTCCTGGCCCCGGAACAGGCGAATTACGAGACCGTGCAGGCGGGGAACGGAGAATATATAAGGACCGCAGGCGGATCCATGCGCCTATACTATCCGGTCACCGCCGAGCTTCGCTGGGAGGAGGGCAGCGCCAGGTTCCGGGAGATCCTGGTGCGCAAGGGGCAGGAGGTGAAGGCGGGAGACAGCCTGGCCGTCTTCGACATCGACGTGAGCAGGGCGGACAGGGAGGCGCTGGCGCTGTCCCTTGCAAGGGCGATAGAGGATGCGGAGCTTGGGAAGCAGGAGCGCCTGACGGCCATGGAGGAGGCCGGGGAGAAGCTGCAGGAGCTGGCCGGGCACGAGCTGAACATCGCCCGGCTGCGGATGGAAAAGGCGCAGGCGGAATATGAGCAGTTCGTCTACCAGTCGGAGCGGGAGATCGCCCGGCTGCGGGAAAGCCTGGAGGAGATCGACCAGGAGATCGCCGACGATACGCTGTTCGCTCCCTTTGACGGTGTGATCGACACCGTGGCCAGCTATAACCCGGGGGATCCGGCTACGAAAGACATCGTCGTAGTATCCATGCATTCCACGGACAGGTTCTATCTCGTGGCCGAAGACGCCAGCGGCAGGCTGCGCTACAATGCGGAGGTCACCGTGGAGGCGGGAAGGCGCAACGACAGGAAGACCTATGAGGGCAGGGTAGTGGCCGCGCCCTCCATCCTGCCCTCCTCCGTGCCCCGGGGCATGGCTCTGGTGGAGCTATACGGCGATGTCCCGGTGGAGAAGCTGGAGGGGAACCTGCAGTACCAGTTCAACGTGGAGGAGCTGCAGGACGTGCTCCTGGTGGACTGGGGGGCCCTGGATTCCGAAAAAGGGAAAAATTTCGTCTATGTGCTGGAGGACGACATGGTGCAGAAGCGGTATGTGGTCCCCGGCATGAACAACAGGGAGAAGGTATGGATTCTGGACGGTCTTCATGAGGGGCAGACCGTGATAGCGGATTAGGGGGCGGCGCGATGTTGAATTTTGTCTTCCGCAAGATTGAGAGCAAGAAATGGATGGTCATAAGCCTTCTGGTGGGCAATCTGCTGATGATAGCCATCGCCGCGGCCAGCCCCATGTACTCCCAGGCGGTCCTGCAGAGGACGCTGACCAGGAGCCTGAGCAGCTATTATGTGGAGCGG
Source organism: uncultured Lachnospiraceae bacterium (assembly GCA_947068385.1). Lineage (GTDB taxonomy): Bacteria > Bacillota > Clostridia > Lachnospirales > Lachnospiraceae > Acetatifactor. The sequence continues at coordinate 2,163 of CAMTBF010000096.1, read as the reverse complement.
AGCTCCTATCCGGGCCTGATGATCCTGCGGGGAGCCTATGCCGCCGCAGGGGGCCGAAGGGAAGCCGACTTCGAGAAGATCGGCCAGGCGGCCCAGATGGTGGAGGACCTGACGGCGGAGCTGGACGTGCCTGCGGTCTTCATGGTGACCCAGTATTATAAGGGGAATGTGAAAGCGGCCCATGAGATGGCGGTGGATGGCAGGAAGAACGAGCTGACTTTGCGGATAGCGGCCTTTTCGGACCAGAAGGAGCACCTGAGCATCGTCAACGGGGACATGTGCGCAGGGGAGCTGGACGACAATACCTTTGACGTCATGGTCAACGAGAGGACTTTTGTGGACCAGAACCTCATGCTGGGAGAGGTGCTGGAGCTTTCGGCGCTGAAGGACGCTTCGGGAGAGCCCTACCGGATAAGGATCGCGGGAATCTTTGAGAACAAAGAGCCCCAGGACATCTACTGGGTAGCGGAGCCCACGGCGTGGCGGGACGTCTGCCTGATGGACGAGGGGCTGTTCGGGGAGCTCTTCGCCAATGAGGGACGGCTGGACATGGGCTTTAACGTGGAATGGTACGCGTCCCTGGATTACCTTGCCATGCGGGGGGATCAGGTGGAGCGGTACCTTGGCGTGCTGGAACGCTATCTCAAAGCCTTTGACGAAATGGGCTTCAAGAGCCATGCCGTGAATTTCAGGTCCACCATGGAGAGCTTCGTGCTGCAGGCCCAGAAGCTGAACGCCACCATATTGATCCTGCAGATGCCCATATTCGTGCTGCTGGCCGCCTTCATCTTCATGGTGTCCAGGCAGATGCTGGAGATGGAGCAGAACGAGATCGCGGTCTACAAGAGCAGGGGCGCGGACAAAGGGCAGATCGTGCTGGTGTACCTGCTGCAGAGCCTGATCATCTCCGCGCTGGGGCTGGCGGGAGGGATCCCGTTGGGCGTGCTGATGTGCAGGCTCCTGGGGGCCTCCAACTCTTTCCTGGAGTTCGTGAAAAGGGCGGCGCTGCCCGTGGAGATCGGGCCGAAGGTATGGATGTTCGCCGGGGCGGCAGCGGCCTTCAGCATCTGTACCATGGTGCTGCCGGTGATCCGGTTCGCCAATGTGAACATCGTGGCCCACAAGCGCGGGAAGAACCGGAAGTCCAAGAGCCCCTGGTGGCAGAAGGCCTTCCTGGACGTGATCCTGCTGGGAGTGTCCCTCTACGGCCTGTATCAGTACTATGAGCAGAAGGAATATCTGGCCCAGAAGGTCCTGGAGGGGGCATCCCTGGATCCGCTCCTGTACTTCTGCTCCTCCCTGTTCATGGTGGGGGCGGGGCTCTTCGTCCTGCGGGTTTTCCCGCTGCTGGTGCGGCTGATATTCCTCATCGGAAAAGTCTGGTGGCCCACTTCCCTCTACGCCTCTTTCCTGCGGATCATCCGGACGAAGAGCAACCAGGGCTTCCTGATGGTGTTCCTGATCCTGACGCTGTCCATGGGAATCTTCAACGCCCAGGCGGCGCGGACGATCAATGCCAACGCGGAGGAGAGGATCCGCTATGCAGACGGGGCCGACCTGGTGCTGCAGGAGGTCTGGAAGGACAACAGCGCCATGTTGAACGACATGGCAGGCGCGCCGGGGGGCGGCGCAGGGCAGGCCCAGGCGGAGCTGACCTACGAAGAGCCGGATTTCGGGAAATACCAGACCATGGAGGGCATAGAGAGCCTGACCAAGGTGTTCGTGGACAAGAAGGTGAACGTGTCCGTGGAGGGCGGAAAAGTCAGCAACGCCATGCTGATGGGCATCCATACCAGGGAATTCGGGGAGACGGCCTGGTTCAAGGAGTCGCTCCTGTCCGTCCATTGGTACGAATATCTGAACGCCATCTCCCAGAACGCAAGGGCCATTCTGGTGTCCTCCAATTTCCGGCAGATCTACGGCTATGAGGTGGGGGACGTGCTGACCTACATCAATGGAAGCGGCGATGCCATGCGGGGCATCATCTACGGATTCGTTGACTACTGGCCCTCCTATTCGCCTGTCACCAAGGCAAAGGGCAGCGACGGCCTGTATACGGAGAAGGACAATTTCCTCATCGTGGCCCATCTGTCCCAGTTCATCTATGACTATGCGGAGGAAATATATCTGCCAGATCGGAAGAGCACACGTCTGAACTCCAGT
>CAMTBF010000095.1 GCA_947068385.1 uncultured Lachnospiraceae bacterium | reverse complement strand
CCAGAAATTACCGTTACCGGCGCAGAAACCGAAGCAAAAAATAACGAATGGGAATGCTATGTAGCGCATCCTGTGCCATTTGGAAGCCCCGTCCATCCTGGCGGCCTCGTACAGCTCCGGATCCACAGAGGAGAGCGCCGCTATGTACACGATGCTGTCCCAGCCCACGTGCTGCCAGCTTTCCGTCCATACATAGATATGGGGGAAGGCCGGTGCGGAGCCCATGAGGTTGGGCAGCGTGAAGCCGAACAGTCCCACGATTTTCGCGATTACCCCGCTGCTGGGGGAGAGGAACAATATGATCATCCCTGCCATGACCACTGTGGAGATGAAATGGGGCAGATAGGTGGACACCTGGAAGAACTTCTTGAACCTCAGCGCCTTCATCTGGTTGCACATCAGCGCCAGCGCCACAGGCAACGGGAACGTCACCAGGATGGTGTAAAGGCTGATCACCACGGTGTTGCGGATGGTGGGCCAGAACTGATAGGAGCTGAAGAACTGCCTGAAATACTTAAAGCCCACCCAGTCGCTGCCCAGTATCCCCCGGGCCGGCTTGAAGTCCTTGAACGCGATCACCACGCCGTACATAGGGTAATAGGTGAATACCAGAAACAGGATGATGGATGGCAGCATCAGAAGATAGAGGGGCCAGCTCTTCTGTACGCCTTTCACGAATCCTGTGGAGTTTGGTTTCCTGACACTGCTCTTCATTTTTGATGTCCTCTCCTTTGCGGCCCTGTCTTCCATCTGTCTCATTCCGCTTCCCTGAAGCCTTGTATCTATCCTACCCTATTTTGTCCCTTCTTTCTGTAACAGAAACGTTCTCTTTGTGTCATAAATAAGGTTTTTTTACTTTTTAGGCTTTCCCTGGCTTTCCATGGCGGCCGGGCAGAGCATATTTTTGTCATTCCATGTCACATTTTTGTCAGCCGGGCTGTCCGCATGCCGCTCCAGCGGCAAATTTCCATATGCGGGCCTGCGCATAGAAAGAGCCGGGCTTCCGCTTTTGGGAAATCCGGCTTTTCTCGTCTTCATTGATTCCTGTATTCGTTGGGGGTGCAGCCCACAAGCTCCCGGAAGGTCTTGCTGAAATAGGAGAAATTGCTGTATCCCACTTTCATGGCCACCTCCCCGATGGTCAGGGAAGTGCTGTCCAGGTACTCCTTGGCCCGCTCCATGCGCCGGGACGCGATGTACGCCGGGATGGACATGCCTGTCTCCCTGGCGAAGAGCCTGGACAGATAGTCCTCGGACAGGCAGGCTTTCTCGGCCAGGATAGTGCGGCTGATATCCTCCCCCAGACATTGCTCGATATACCCCTTCACCAGCTCTATGGCATTGTCCGCCGGGCTCTCCCCCTTCCAGCTCTCCTCCAGCCTGCCGAACAGATACCTCACATATCCCTTCATGTCCTCCAGGGAAATCATGGCTCTATACTTTCTGCGCTCCATCTCCTCCCTGTCATAGATCTGCTCCATGTCCCTGCCCTGGACGCTTATGGCCCTGATCAGGAACAGGGACAGCTCCTGTTGGAACGTGGACAGGTATTCCCGCTTCCAGCCGCCGTCCGCCTGAACCTCCTCCAGGAAAGCGCATACCGCCTCTTTCACCATCCCCCTGGTCCCCAGGTGGTTCAGCGTCCTCCACCAGTCCTCCCAGGGCGGCCTTGGACAGTCCTCCGCGCAGGCCCAGACTGCTGCCAGGACGATGCCCCGGCCATCGTCCACCGCGTTCTCCTCCACGTATTCCAGGCGGGCAAAGAGGGACTCCGCCTGGGGGAACCTGCCGTCCTCCCCGATATAGATAGAGCTTCCCTCGAAGACGCTCTGTTCCAGGTTCCGCTTCAGGTCGGCGATGCATGGGGCAAAGGCCCCGTCCTCCCGCTCTCCCAGGACCAGCACCCACTGGTAATCCTGAATGCCCACGATGGCTTCCAGCCTTTTCCCGGCGCTGCCGAAGATCTCCAGGGCGATGTTGTGCAGCACGAAGTCATAGAGGGCGATGTCCTTTTTGTAGTTCTCCGCCTCCGGGTTCACCCAGGCCCGCAGGATGACCAGCTTCAGGGGAGAGTCCTCCCTGTACAGGCCCTCCCTCAGAGCGGCCTCCACCAGCTCTCTTCCACCGCTCCTGACCCGCAGGAGACTGTTCCAGAACGCCTCCTTGCGCCCTTCCAGGGATTTGCGCCCCTGCTTCTTTTTCTTCCTCACGATGTCCGTCACCTGGGCGATCCGTTCCTCCAGCCCGGCGTTGGATATGGGCTTGAGCAGGTAGTCCCTGGCGGAATACCGCACTGCCGCCTGGGCGTAGGCGAAATTCGCGTAGCTGCTCAGGAAGACGCATTCTATGTCCTGATTCCGGTCCCGAAGCCATTCCAAAAGCTCCAGGCCGCTGCCCTGGGGCATGTCCACATCGCACAGCAGGATGTCGATGGGATATTCCTGCAGCAGCGCCCTGGCCTGGCGGATGTTGTAGGCGGTGAATACCATGGATATCCCCAGGCCGTCCCAATTTACGGTATCCTTGTATTTCTCCACAAGGAGCTTGTCATCGTCCACAATCAAAATGCTGTAACCCAGTCCCGATTCGTTCATTGCTTTTTCCCGTCTGTCCAATCAAATAGATCAGTGTTCCATTTTTAAGGAAATAGTACCATATTTCCGGGTGGGTTTCAACATTGCTTTCCATATCGCTTTTCAGTCCATCTGTTGCCAATCGCGGACAAACATGCTACAATCAAGAAAACCCTACAGAAACGAGGAAGCTATGAAAGATCCGAAAAAAGAAGGTACAAAAAGAAAAAGGAGTTCATGGAACTCATGGAGTTCATGGAACTCCAGGCAGGTTGTGGCCATGGCCGGTGTCGTGCTGCTGGTCCTCCTGTATGTCGCCACCCTTATTACCGCCATTGTGGACAGTTCCCAGTCCGCCAGATGGTTCCGAATCTGCCTGGTGGCCACCTTTGCCCTGCCACTGGTCATCTGGCTCTATTCCTGGATGCATGGCAGGCTCACCGGGAAATCCGCCATCGGCGATCCCCAGAGCCCGCCGTCCACGGAAGATGCCTCTGAGAAAGTGGGGGAAAAGCCTGTCAACTAAAGACAGAACCAGGCATGGCGCTGGCAGACATTGTCAGCCGACTCCCAGCTTACGCAGCTCTTCCTCCACCTGCTCCTTGGTCTGGAAGCAGATTCCATATAGCCCCAGCCCACGGGCCGCCTCTACGTTGGCGGCGGTGTCGTCCAGGAACACGCTCTCCCCGGCCTCCAGGGAGTACCTGGAAAGCAGCCGCCTGTAGATTTCCGGATCCGGCTTCACCACCTTCTCCCGGTAGGACAGGATGCCGCCGTCCATATAGGGCAGGAAGTCCAGGGCATCCGCGCAGTCCTCATAGGCCTTTTCTGAGAAATTGGACAGATAGTATACGCGGTAGCCCTTCTCCTTCAGCTCTTTCACCCAGGGGATGGCGTAATCCCGCTTTGTCACCATGCCCGTCACGTTGCCGTAGGCCCGGCGCAGCTCCTCCTCGATTTCCGGGTCTTTGGCGATGAACGCCTGCATCAGCTCCTCGATAGACCATACGCCCCGGTCAATCTCGTTCCAGAGGGGCGTCTGCACTGAGGCCTTCGCGATCCGCTCCACCATTGCCTCATCGAAGCCCTTGTCCTGCAGGAATTCCCTCCACCGGAAATCCGTCAACACGTTGCCGATATCAAATATAATGTTCCGAATCATATCTTTCTCCTGCTCCATCTATTTCTGATAGACTGCTTTGCCGTCCCCATCAGGAACCGCAGCATTTCCTTACGCCCCGCGCATGATGTCCAGCAGCTCCCCGGCCGCCGCCCCGAGGGGGGCCCTCCGGCTGGTGACCACGCAGAACTCCCTTTTGGGTATCATCTTATTGAACCTCAGCTCGAACAGCAGCCCGGACTCCAGGGCTTCCGTGGCAAAGTCCCTGACCACGCAGCCTATCCCCAGATTGCGCAGGGCGAACTGGACGATCATGTCGCTGGTGGACAGCTCGAACTCCGGCTGCACGGCCACGCCGTTCTCCGCCAGGTAGGCGTCCATGTAAGCCCTGGTGCTGGTGTTCCCCTCCAGGAAGATGAGGGGCAGCCTCTCCAGCTCCTGGAGGTCCAGCATCTTGTTCTTGTAGGAAGTGAACCTGCGCCCGGCTACGAACACGTCTTCAATCTCCCGCACAGTTTTCGTGCGGATGTCCTCCTCCCGGGGGAAGGGGGTGCTCACCACGCCGAAGTCGATCTGCCTGGCCCGCAGGAGCTTCAATGTCTCCGGCGTGGGCGCATTGGCCACCATGACCTTGATGCCGGGGTGCCTCTCATGGAACTCCTCCAGAAATGGCAGCAGATAAAAGCGCAGGGTCATGTCGCTGGCCCCGATGTGCACCTCCCCCAGCTCCAGGTTCAGCATCTGACGCACCTTCTCCACGCCCCGCTCTATCTCCTCGTACCCTTTCTCCACATAGGAGTACAGGACCTGTCCCTCCCTGGTGAGCCGCACGCCCCTGGAGGCCCTCTGGAACAATGCCACCCCCAGGCTCCTCTCCAGGGCCTTCAGGGACTGGCTTACCGCGGGCTGCGACAGGGAGAGCTCGCCTGCCGCCCCCGTGACGCTTCCCAGCTTCGCGGTATAATAGAACACCTTGAAATATTCCAGATTTCCGACCATGGCTCCCCTTACCGCGCCAGCGGCGACTCTCTGTAGATGATGTCCTCCCTGCCCGGGCCGTTGCTGACCATGGTGATGGGATAGCCGATCCGCTCCTCTATGAACTCGATGTATTTCCGGCAGTTTTCCGGCAGCTCTTCGTACTTCCGGATGCCCCTGGTCTCGCATTTCCACCCTGGCAGCGTCTCGAATACGGGCTTTGCCTTGGAGAGCCTGCTGGTCACAGGGAAGTCCGTGGTGACCTCTCCGTCGATCTCATAGCCCACGCACACGGGAATCTCGTCCAGATAGCCCAGCACGTCCAGCACGGTGAAGGCCACGTCCGTGGTGCCCTGCATGCGGCATCCGTACCTGGAGGCCACGCAGTCGAACCATCCCACCCGCCTGGGCCGTCCGGTGGTGGCGCCGTACTCCCCGCCGTCCCCGCCCCTGCGGCGCAGCTCCTCCGCCTCGTCGCCGAACAGCTCGGACACGAAGGCCCCCGCGCCCACCGCGGAGGAATATGCCTTGCACACCGTCACGATCTGTTTGATCTCATAGGGGGGCAGCCCTGCCCCGATCGCGCCGAAGGCCGCCAGGGTGGAGGAGGATGTCACCATGGGATAGATGCCGTGGTCCGGATCCTTCAGGGTGCCGAGCTGTCCCTCCAGCAGCACCGTCCTGCCCTCCTTCAGGGCCTTTTCCAGGAACACGGACACGTCGCACACGAAAGGCGCCACCATGTCCCTGTATCCGTGGAGGGTCTCCAGCAGCTCCTCCGGCTTCATTACGGGCTTGTGGTATAAATGCTCGAAGAGCACGTTCTTCAGCGCGCAGACCCGCTGCGTCTTCTCCCGCAGAATCTCCTCGTCGAAGAGCTCGCTTACCTGGAAGCCTATCTTGGCATATTTATCGGAATAGAAGGGCGCGATGCCGGACTTCGTAGAGCCGAAGGACTTCCCGCCCAGCCTTTCCTCCTCGTACTGATCCAGCAGGATGTGGTAGGGCATGACGATCTGCGCCCGATCCGACACCAGCAGCTTCGGGCTGGGGACGCCGCGCTCCACCAGCGACTGGACCTCCTGGAACAGCAGCGGGATGTTCAGCGCCACGCCGTTGCCGATGATATTCGTGATATGGCTATAGAACACGCCGGACGGGAGGGTATGCAGCGCGAATTTCCCGTAGTCGTTCACGATGGTGTGCCCCGCGTTGGCACCGCCCTGAAACCGTACTACAATGTCGGCTTCCTGCGCCATCATGTCCGTGATCTTGCCTTTTCCCTCATCGCCCCAGTTGGCCCCTACGATTGCCTTGACCATAATTCTCCTCCATTCCCTGCCCAGGCGGCAGGATGCCATGAATCTTCTTTTACTATACTATTATACTCTATTCCGTATCATAAGTAAAATCAATAAATATTATGGTTGCTATAAGCATAGATTATTGCAAGATTCATTGTTCCCGGAAATATCGTTCCATCCCCTCCGACATCACGACTGTTCCGTCCGCCATGACGAACAGCGCCTCCGCCCCGTACTCCCCGGCCAAGTCCATCCCTTTCTCCGGCCCCAGGATGTAGCAGGCCGTGGACAGGCCGTCGCAGAGCAGGCCGTCCTTCATGAGGACCGTCACGCCCCGCACGTCGCCAGCTGCCGGGGCTCCGGTCTCCGGATCCAGGATGTGGTGGTACCGCACCCCGTCCGCCTCCACGTACCGCTGGTAATCCCCGGAGGTGGATATGCACCACTGCCCCTCCAGGGTCAGTATGCCGATGCTGTCCGAGGTGTCGAAGGGATCCACGATGCCCACCCGCCAGGGGCCGCCCTCTGGTTTGCTGCCGTAGGTCAGTATGCTGCCGCCCAGGGATATCACGGCCCCCGTCACCTCCGGCCCATCTGCCAGCAAGGCCAGGAGCTTCTCCATGGCAAGCCCCTTGCCCACGGCTCCCAGGTCCAGCCCCATGCCCTCCGGCATGTAGAGGCGCAGCCCCGCGCCCTCCTCCACAAGCCGCAGCCTGCCGCTGCCGCAGCGCTCCAGCGCCTGGGCCAGAAGCTCCTCCGAGGGCGGGCGGAAGTCCTCCGACGCCTCCCCCGCAGCCCACCGGTCGATGTCCCACAGCCGCGTCACGGCCCCCAGCGTCACGTCGAAGGCACCCTCCGAGCGCTCCCACAGCTCCAGGCAGTCCGACAGCAGCGCCGACAGCTCCCCGGAAAGCAGGAAGCCCTCCCCGCTGCCCGCGGATCCGTTGGCTAGGAACACCTCGGAGGTGTCCAGCCGCCAGGAGAGCTCCTCCCGCTCCAGCCCCGCCAGCAGCTCCATGGCCTGCCCGGAGAATGCCTCCGCCGCCTCCCGGCGCTCCGCGTAGACCGTCATCTGCACCACCGTGCCCATGGCCGTGTCCACGGACTGCCATGGCCCGGCGGCATCCTGTGCGGCATCCGCCTTCCGCTCCCCTGTGTCCGCGCAGCCGCAGCACAGGACGGCCGCCGCCGTGAGGGCAGTTACCACTGTCCTAAAAAAATGCTTCATTTTCCCGTTCCTTTTTGCTATACTGTTTTGGGAGGGCCGTCCCCGCGCCCCTCCACATTTGATTGACAGAAAGGCCATGTTGCGTGAAAGAGAATATATCCTGGCGAAAGCCGGCGGCCGTCATTGCGGCCTTCCTCCTGCTCCTGTCCACGGCAAGCCTCCTCTATCTGCTTGCCGACAAAGGCGGGGCAGACTATGCAGCGGACATCTTCCAGGACGGTGTATTGATAAAAAGCATACGCTTAAGCGATGTCTCCGAGACGGGCACCTTCACCGTACAGGGCGAGAACGGCTGCGTCAACGAGATTGAAGTCCGTCCCGGCAGCATCGCCATCATCTCCGCGGACTGCCCCGACAAGCTCTGCGTCCGCCAGGGCTTCATCAGCGACTCGAAGCTGCCCATCACCTGCCTGCCCAACCGGCTAGTGATCCGGCTGCGGCCTGTGTCCGACCCTCCGGGGACGGCAGGGACGCCGGACGCCGTCACAGTGCCGGATGCCGTCACAGTGCCGGACGCCGTCACATATTGATTCCCGGCGAACCGTTTTGGCTGGCCGCAGCCCTGCCAGGCCCTCCCCCGGAATGCCGCCACAGAAAGGAAGAACCCATGTCCGCCCGAAAGACCGCCCTTTTGGCCCTATTCACCACCCTGTCCCTGGCCGTCTACGCCATCGAGAGCGCCATCCCGCCCCTGGTGCCCGTTCCGGGCATCAAGCTGGGCCTGGCCAATATCGTCACTTTGCTGCTGCTGCGGCATCTCCGCGCCAGGGACGCTGTCTTCGTGCTGATTTCCAGGATACTGCTGTCCTCTTTCCTCTTCGGGCAGGCCCTGTCCCTGCTCTACAGCCTGGCGGGAGGGCTGTGCAGCCTCTGCGTCATGGCGCTGGTGATGGGCATCCTGCAGAAAAGGCTCCTCTTCCTCACAGGGGCCATGGGCGGGCTGGCCCATAACCTGGGCCAGCTTGCCGTGGCCTTCGTCGTCACCCGCACCGCGGGCGTGCTGTCCTATCTGCCCTTCCTGATCGTGGGCGGGATCCTCACGGGGCTTTTCACGGGGCTCTGCGCCGGATTCGCCGGGAAGCTCCTCGCGCCCCTGCTCGCGGATGTTTCCTGATACGGCTCCGCCCGCCGCGGTTCCGTCAAGCCGCTTTTCCAGGGGGAACGCCCCGCCCGCAGGGATGCCTCATGCGCCCCGCGAAGCGCCCCTCTCCTTCTCCTTCCTGTACAATTCCGCAAAATAGCCGTTCTCCGCCATCAGCTCCTCAAAGCTTCCGCTCTCCACGATCTCCCCTTCCCGGAAGACGAATATGTGGTCGAACCCTCTGATGGAGGACAGGCGGTGGGCGATGGAGATCACCGTGGCATCCTGCGCCTGCTCCAGGACATTCTTCATGACGATGCTCTCCGTCACATTGTCCAGCGCCGACGTGGCCTCGTCCAGGACCACGATCTCCGGACGGTCCAGCAGGAGCCTGGCCAACGCCAGCCGCTGCTTCTCCCCGCCGGACAGGCAGGCCCCCTTCTCCCCGATCCTGGTATCCATCCCCTTCTCCAGGGAGGCAAGCAGCGGCAGGAGCTGTACCCGCTCCAGGGCCGCGCGTATGTCCTCATCCGGCACCTCCCTGTCGAAGACCAGGTTCTCCCGGACCGTCCCGTCAAATACGGGCGTGTCCTGGGACAGATAGGAGGCTTTCCCATACAGGGATTCCAGGGCGAGGTTCCGCAGCGGCTCGCCGTCATAGAGGATATCGCCCTCCTTATATTTCAGCAGCCCCACCAATGCCTTGGCCAATGTGGACTTTCCAGAGCCGGACTCGCCCACGAACGCCACCTTCTCTCCCTTCCTGACGGTCAGGCTCACCGAGTTCACTACTCTCCTGTCTTCTCCCGGAGCCCCCTCGTAGGACAGGGACAGCTCCTCCACGCGAATCTCCCCTGCCAGGGCGCCAAAGGCAGCGCCCTCCGAAAGCTGCCCGTCCTCCTTCAGGTCCAGCACCCCTGCGAAGCGCTGCCATGCCGTCAGGTTCAGCTTGTACTGGACGTAGATCACATTGAATATGGCGATGGGCACATAGGCGTTGTCGATCAGCGTGATCAATGCCACCACGGCTCCCACGGACAGATGGCCCCCTTTCCAGGCGTAGATCAGGATCCCGATGTCCAGGCAGGCCACCAGCAGGGCGAATATGGTGAAAAAGGCCTCATGTATCATGGACATCTTCACCTTTGCCGCCACGATGGTCCGCTTGGCCCCCAGCGCCTTCCTCACCTCCCCCGGGAACTGGCGCTTCATCCGGAAGAGGGGCATCTCCATGAAGCCCCGCACCAGGAAGTGGTTCAGCTCCTCCTCATTGGTCAGTATCCTCTCCTTTATCTGGTAGAGCCCCCGCAGCAGCAGGTTGGTCACGAGGAACACGACCACATACCCGGCCAGCAGGAAGCAGGTTATCTTCGGGTCTATCCTCCAGATGAAGAACAGGCTGAACAGGATCGTGGGCAGGAGGTTCCTGACGACGCAGAACCAGAAGTCATAGAGGACTCCCTTTCCGGCCTTGGCCCCGTTCTCGATCTGCTGCACCAGCTTCCCCGTCCCCAGCTTCTGGTATTCGGCGTAATCCATCCTCCCTATCTTCTGCAGCGCAAGCAGCTTGAAGTCCAGGTAGATGTCATTGTCCAGCTTTCCCGTGG
>CAMTBF010000094.1 GCA_947068385.1 uncultured Lachnospiraceae bacterium | reverse complement strand
ATTGTTATACAGCAGGAAAAAGCAGATGCGTGGCTGCGGCAGACTTGCCATTTGAAGGCCCGATTTTCTGAACTGGTTTCCCATGTGGTTTGCTTATCTATATGGTTTACCTAATATATAAAAAGGAATGACCTTCGTCACTCCCCTGAAATGCTCCTGTCCCCCACATGAGCCTTGATCGCCTGAAAGCTCTCCTTGCTGATGACATGCTCGATCCTGCAGGCGTCCTCCACCGCCGTCTCCTCCGGCACGCCCAGCTGCATCAGCCAGGCCGAGAGCAGCTGATGGCGCTCGTAGATCATCTCCGCGATTTCCCTGCCGGAGGGCGTCAGGGTGATGAAGCCGGACTTGTCCACCGCGATATGCCCCTTCTCCCGCAGGTTCTTCATGGCCACGCTGACGCTGGGCTTCTTGAAGCTCAGCTCCTCCGCTATGTCCACGGAGCGGACTACAGGGCGCTTCTTGCTCAATATCAGGATGGTCTCCAGATAGTTCTCTGCCGATTCGTTTACAGCCATTATCGTTCCCTCTCTTTCCCGTAGGGCCTTTCCCTGCATTTCAGTATAGCATGGAACGGGGATGCAAATCAATATCTGTCTTTGTCGTTTTGAAAGCTCTTTCTTGCCAATTTCAGTAATTGCTGATTCTGCCGATGCATGCAGAAAGGCAAAGGAATCGCATTCCCCCGCAGGCGGCATATTCCCATTCGGCCTCGGTCAGGATTCGGCAGCCGTCCGCGGCGCGGTCCCCGCTTTTTTCACCAGCTTTCCAATGGAATGGGCCATAAAAATGCCCAGTCCCATCAGCGCCAGGTAATCCAAGAGGAACAGCAGCTTTGGCTCCTGGTAATCCAGATAGACGAATTCGCTGCGCAGGAACAGATAGGTCGGGAAATCCCTTTTGATGAAGACATAGATTCCATAGGCCGCAAGCGGCAGGCTTATGACAAGGCTTGCCGCCTGGTGCTTGCGCTGCGGTATCCTCTTTTTTCTAACCAGGTTCAAAACCATCCCCCAATGGAGGCCAAGATGCAGGCTCATCAGCAGGTATCCCCAGTAGGAGCCTAAGATATGCAGCCGCCTTGCCAGCGCCATCCCTCCCCTTATGGGCAGAAAGGCGAATACATGCCTGGACATGGCAATCCCGCTGTACAGCAGCGCCAGCATTGCCCCAAGGGTCAGAATGTCCATGCCGCATTGCAGGATGCGCATGGGGGTGTATCTTCCCCGGAGCAGATTTCTATACCAGTTCAGGTTGCAGGCCTGATGGGCGATGAACAGCGCAAGCATCCCCGCCCCGATCCATTCATGTGCTGTCTCGCCCCAGAACTGATAGCCCATCAGGAAAAGCAGCGCTATGGTCATCAGGACATCCAGCGACCACTTTATTTTTGCCTTTGTTTTCATAGTATCGCCTCATCTCTCTGCGCTTCTAAAGAATACCTGCCAAGCATGCTCCTTATGCTTGGCAGGCCCTTCATGCTTTTCCGATACAGTTTACCGCATTCAGGCTGCGGGGGTAGCCTATATAGGGCAGGCACTGGGACACCACCCTGATCAGGAAATCCCTGTCATTTCCAAGGTTCATGTTCCCTCTGGCATGGGCGGTCAGCTGGGGCTCGCAGCCGCCCTGTGCCGCCAGGAAGCAGAAAGTGATCATTTCCCGCTGTCTTAAGTCCAGGCCGCCCCTTGTGTAATAGTCGCCGAAGCAGTTCGCCGCCAGCCACCGGTTGATGTGCCCTGCTTTCCACGCTTCTTTCATATGCTCCCCGAAGATCTCCGCCTGGGCCTCCGCTCCCTTTTCCAGCCTGTCTTTCCTGTCTGTGGTCGCCTGGGCAGGCAATGGCAGCTTGACTCCCCGGGCGGTCAGGATATCGTTGGTAGCGGCCAGAAACGGCATGACCCTGCCGAGCCCCAGGTAATCCGTCCCCTGATAGACCATCTCCTTCACCATGACAGGATCCAGTCCGCTATCCAGCGCTTTGGGCAGCATCTCCCGATACACCTCGATTCCCTGGCACCCCAGCAGCGTGGCAAGGATCGCCAGGTAACGCGTCTCCTCCGGCAGCTCCTGTCCGGGTTCCTTCAACCCTTCTTCCATCGTAAAATGCTCTATGATCTTCATAAATTCCGGGTCTGTCTCATGATAATCCATCTTCTCTGATGCCTCCTTACTCAAATCTTCTGCTTCCCGGTAGTCCACACATGCTTTTCCTTGGCCGCTGCCGCCGTGTTCTGCGCCATGACGCCCACTAACCTGTGGGGGACGTAAGGCTCCTCCAGCCAGGCCAGCTCCCCATCGCTCAGCGCCAGATCCACTGCCTTTGCCGTTCCCTCCACATGGTGCGGCTTCGTCGCCCCCACTACCGGGGACGTCACCCTGGTGAGCAGCCAGGCCAGGGAAACCTCCGTCATGCTCACCCCTTTCCGCCCGGCAAGCTCCGCCACCCGTGAGATGATCGCGCTGTCCTGTTCGGCTGTGGCGTCATACTTGAATTTCCCGTAGCCGTCCTCCTCCAGGCGCCTTGAGGTCTCCCCGGGCAGCTTTGACAGCCTTCCCCCGGCCAGCGCGCTATAGGGGGTCATGGCGATATTGTCCTGTGCGCACAGCCCCGCCATCTCCCGCTCCTCTTCCCGGAAGATCAGGTTATAATGCCCCTGCACCGACACGAATTTTGCAAAGCCTTCCTTTTCCGCCAGCGCATTGGCCTTTGCCAGCTGCCATGCAAAGCAGTTGGATATGCCGATATAGCGGGCTTTTCCTGCTTTTACCACGTTGTTCAGCCCCTCCATGATGTCATAGAGCGGCGTCTGGTGATCCCACATGTGGTAAATGTACAGATCCACATGATCCATGCCCAGGTTTTCAAGGCTCTTGTCCAGCATCCTCTGTATATGCCGCTGTCCTGTGATTCCTCTTTCGATGTCCTCCTGTGTCCGGGGCAGGAACTTCGTCGCGACCACAACCTCTTCCCGTCTGGCGCAGTCCCCCAATGCCCTCCCCAGATACTGCTCGCTGGTGCCGCTCTGGTAGCCGATGGCCGTGTCGAAAAAGTTGATGCCCAGCTCCAGCCCCCGCTTTATGACCTCACGGGAATGCTCCTCGTCAAGCGTCCATGTGTGCTGCCCGCTTGCTGCATCCCCAAAGCCCATGCACCCCATGCAGATGCGGGAGACATTCAAGTCCGAATTGCCTAACTTTGCATACTGCATCCTTTCACTCTTCCTTTCTGTCTGCAACAATAAAATCCGTGCGTCTGTCCTCAGTTCAGCTGAATTCAGCTGACATTTCTATCAGTTATTTCTCCTGTAGCTTCTGAAATATCTTGAACTTTATTCCGAAATCCCCAGGCCTTCCAGCCAGTCGCTCACCGCTGCGTCCGGATTGGATGCGGAGGAGCTGCCGATGTGAAGCCCGTCAAGGACATCTGCGTCCGGCTCCAACTCTTTGATGCTGTCCACCGTACCCGACAGGCCGCTTCCTCCGCTGGTGCAGAACGGCGCGATGGTCTTGTCGGAAAGGTCGTAGCTGTCAAAAAAGGTGTACAGAATCATAGGCATGTCGCTCCACCAGTTAGGGTAGCCCACATAAATGACGTCATACTGGGCAATGTCCTCTATGCTTCCCGCAATGGCCGGACGTGTGCCGCTTTGCTTTTCCTGGGAGGCGATGTCCAGAAGCGCATCATAGTCATCGATATAGGCTTCCTCCGGCAGGATTTCGAATACATCCGCTCCTGTCTGCTCCGCAATGGCATTTGCTACATTTTCCGTATTCCCCGACCAGGAAAAGTAAACGACCAGAGCATCACTGCCACCTGCCGAGCCGGATTCCGCCTCTGTTGCGCTGCTTTCCGGATCCGCTCCGTCCTGCTCCGCCTCGCCGCTTTCCCGATTCGCTCCGTCCTGCTCCGCCGCGCCGCTTTCCGTCTCGCCTGCCTCCGATTCCGACTGCATATCCGTGCCCGTCTCCGGTTCCGGCTGCTCCGGCTCATCCGCCCCGGTCTCCGGGGTCTTCCCAGAAGCCGTTTCTCCGGTTCCCGCCGCATCCTGTCCCGCCGCGCTTTCCTTTGCGGCGCTGTCTCTGCTGCCGTCCGCCGCGTCCCTTCCGCATCCTGCCAGCGCAAACACCATCGCTCCAACCATGATTCCTGCTATCATTCTCCTCATTTTTCCTCCCATCCGTGCGCTGCGCCGCACACTTACTTAAGCCTCCGCTCCGCCTTTCTGCATCTCATGCCGCAGATAATCCATGTTCGCTATCTGCCTTTCCTTGAAGTGGATTTCGTCCAGCGTCTTCCCCCTTCTCTGGTTCAGCATGGCTATCCGCTGGGGCTGCGTGTGGCTCCCCTCCAGGGTAAGGCGCATATAGGTTTCCACTTCGCCGCTGTCAAAGCCCATGTCCTTCAGCGTCATGATCAGGCTGAGCCGTTCAATGTCCTGCTCATCGTACTGCCACGAGCCCATGACTTTTTTGACTGCGCCGCATAATCCCCAGCTTTCATACTCCTTCAGTATTTTGATGGGAATCCTGTACCGCTGGCTTGCTTCCTTGATCGTCATCGTATCAACATGCTCCCTTCTGTACGTGCTGTCTTCCGTTCTGTTCAGAAACAACCTAGGAACAGTTTTATTGTAAGTCGGCTTTGGCGAAATGTCCAATACCCATTCCGCATTCCAAGAAATGCCTTTCAAGCATATCTTGGCACGAAAACCGCCCGAACTGCCCAAAACAAAAACTGCCGCCAAGTGCTGAATCAGCCACTTGCAGCAGTTTCATATCCGCCGTTCGGAATCATCTCATTCTTCTATTTCATCCATGTCTTCATCCATATCCCCTTCCCCCGTCTCCGCGATGCACGCCTTCACATGCTCTATGAACCGCCCCATGGCCGGCGAAAGGGTCAGGTTCTTTTTCCAGACCAGGACACAGCCGCTCGCCAGCTCCGGCTCCAACGGCCGCAGGCACAGGGCGTCCTGATGAAAGGTGAAATCCATTACCAGCGCCACGCCGACGCCGCTCTCCACCATGATGGACTGGTTATAGTGGGAAAGGTTGCAGGTCGATACGATGCGGAGTCTTTCCCTGTTATCGCCAAACCAGTTTTCAAATACGTTCCGCACGGACTGGCGCCTTGCCATGATCAGGGGCACCCCTGCCAGATCCTCCGGGGTGATTTTCGGCCTCCGGGCCAGCCTGCTGTCCCTTCGCATCAGCACCTGCCATTTTTCCTTCAGGGGCATCCGCACATATTGATACCGGCTGATCTCCACCGGCTCCAGCAAAAGCCCCATGTCCAGAAGCCCGCTCTCCAGGCGTTCCTTCACGTCATCCGCAATGGCCGTGTAGATGTGGAAGCTCACATCCGGGTATCTGGCCTGGAACGAGGCGAGCATCCTGGAAAGGGGCTTCATGTTCCGGGCCTCTCCGCAGCCGATGGAGATTTCCCCTGAGACGGTCTCCTCCCCATGCTGCAGCTCCTTCGCCGTCTTTTCGGCCAGGTCAACGATTTCCTGGGCCCGCCGCCTGAGCAGCATGCCTTCCTCCGTCAGCAGTATGCTGTGCTTTCCCCGGTTAAACAGCCTGACCCCAAGCTCCTCCTCCATCTGCATCAGCTGCCGGGACAGGGTGGGCTGGGTGATATGCAGGAGGGATGCCGCCTTTGTTATGTTCTCTTCCCTTGCCACGGCCAGGAAGTATTGCAAGACCCGCAGTTCCATATCGGTACCTCTTTCTTCTTTATAGCCATAAACATACCAGAATTCCACCCAGGAATCAATATTTCGGTAGCCTGCTCTTCTTTTACTTTCTGTACATTTTCAATTTCTTCTATATTTACAGCCTCTTTTTCAGGCACCGTGGCCGAAGCCGCCTTTCTTGCTCTCACTTTTTCAAGGCCAGCCCGTCCTTGAAGGCTTCTCCTACCCTTTCGGTCACCTTATAATATCCATGGGTATACGGGTCAAAGGCGATAGCATCCACTTCTTCCATCCATTGCCAATATCCGCCCTCTGTGTTACAATGTAGAACACAGAAGGACACTGTGACATTTTATCAAAGAAAAGAGGACTGCATATGAACAGAGAATTCCTGAAAGATCTGCTCTCCACCCCGTCCGTCAGCGGATACGAGGAGGCTATCCAGCAGAAGGCCCTTGCCTACGGCAAGGCGTTCGCCCACACCCAGCTCACGGATCCCAGCGGCAATGCCATCTCCATCGTGAACCCGGAGGCCGCCCACAGGGTGCTGTTGTGCGGGCATATCGATGAAATCGGTTTCATCGTCACCCATATCGACGATTCGGGCCGCCTCCACCTGGCCAAAGCCGGCGGCGTCAGCCCCAGGCTGTACATAGGCTCGCCGGTGCAGGTCTGGCATGAGGGCAGCAAGGTGAACGGCATCATCGCCACCTCCTCCGACCTGGTGAAAAAGGAGAAAATCGAGGTCTCCGACCTGCTGGTGGACATCGGGGCCGCTTCGAAAGAGGAGGCTGCCGCCGCAGTGGCCGTGGGCGACATGGTCTGCGCGGACGTGCCCGTCAGGGAGCTGATGAACGACTGCTTCACCTGCCGTGCCCTGGACGACCGCACCGGGGCCTTCGTGGTGCTGGAAGCCGCCAGGGAAGCCGCCGCCCAGGGGGCTTCCGCCGGCATCTACGCCGCCACCACCACAGGGGAGGAGACCACGGGCCGGGGCGCCCGCCATGCCGCCGCGCACTTAAAGCCTCACTGCTGCATAGCCGTGGACGTGACCTGGGCCAGCGATGCCCCCGGCACCAATCCGGGCGACACCGGAGAGGTGAAGCTGGGCGGCGGGCCGGTCCTGTGCATGGGATCCGCGGTGAACAAGCCCATGAACGCCCTGCTGAAGCAGGTGGCCCAGGAGCTGGACATGAAGGTACAGTGGGAGGTCGCCGGAGGACGCACAGGCACGGACGGCGACACGGTGAACGATGATGGCATCCCCATGGCGCTGGTCTCCATCCCCCTGCGGTACATGCACAGCTCCGTGGAGGTAGGCAGCTGGAAGGACATCGAGGACTGCGTCCGGCTGCTCAGCACATTTTTGGTGCGGCTGTCCCAGGAGCTGGACAAGGGCTTCGACTTCTGCCCTGTGAGGCCGTAGCCCCATTTGACCGGATATGGCTGCCGCGTCAGGAAAACAGATCTCCCTGACGCGGCAGCCACTCTTCCTCCGGGCCCGAGAACCTTATTCAGCCCTTTTTCCGCCTCCTGTATACCACGATCTCGGCGTCCGAGCCGCCCTCGCCGTACTCGCATACCAGCAGGTAGCTCTCGTCCGCTGTGAGCCCGTAGCATCTGTCGCTCCCCTTCTTGTGGACCTGGTTCCCCAGGTATACCCTTCTATCGTCCCAGAACCGTATCTCCTGGCCGCCCGGAAGCGTATAGGCCAGATTGACGAAAGCCCCGTTCAACGCATAAAGGTCGGTGATCTCCTCCATGTCTTCGATTCCCAGGGCATTGAACTCCGCGATCAGCTCCTCCTTCAGCCTGCAGGGCGCCTCAAAGGCTCTGCCGCAGTTCTCGCACCCCTTTTCATCGCAGCACAGCGCCAGCATGCAGCTTCCCCCGAAGGGACGCCCATTCGTCTCCGTGCATCCGCCGCATTCCTTGCTTCCGCATTCACTGCAATCCAATCCGCATTTTGTCTTCATTTGTGTCTTCTCCTTTCTGTTTTTCCAAAAGCGCACTGTCCCACTCTTCCCTGAACTGCCGGATAGAGTGCTGGCGCAGGCTCCTGTCCGCCTCCACCGCCTTTGCGGCCACGGCGAAAAGCCCCTCCCCCAGCTCCCAGCTCTCCGGGGTGCGCCCATATCCGCCAAACAGCGCAAAAGCCAACGCCCCCGCGGTATAGACATTGGTCACCTCGTCGATCGCCGCCCCCAGCCGGTATTCCTCCGGGGCCTGGAACCTGGAGCTCCCCCACATCCGCCCCATGTCATTGACGCAGGGCTGTCTCCGGAAAAAGTCTATGTCACAGACAGTGGTCTTTCCCTTATCAAAGTCATACAGGATGCTGCCATCGTAGAAATCGATGGCCACGTATCCCCTGGAAGCCGTATGTTCCAGGAAGCCCAGGATGTCTCCGAACACCTGCAGCCGATTCTCCGCGGGAAGCGCCATGAACCTCCGGTGGGCCGCCTGGTACATTCTGCCCATGCAGTCCCCCGGGGCCCAGCGGAACACCAGCGCGAACCCGCCTCCAATCTCTTCCGCCTCCAACAGCTCGATCAGGTTCCCATGCCGCAGGTCCCTGTAGACAGGCCAGGCCTGCCGCAGCCGCTCCACAGCCTCTCTGGCCGTGCCCGTGCCCCGGTCCGTGGGAGCCCCGGCGAACTTCACGAAATAGCGCTCCCCGTCCCTCTCGGTCCCGAAGCGATATTGCCGGAGTCCTGGTCATCGTATACCTGAAACACCCTGCCGTATTTGCGGAGGAAGGAAAAGTCGAAGGGGCTTTTCAGCTTGTACGGTATCCCGTCTATGTATTGCAGATAATACCCCTGGAAATACCAGGACGGCACGACGCTGCGCATGCCGTCATACCACCGGAGCACCTCCGCCGCCTGGCTGAGCATGGTGTCTATCTCCTTCTGCCCGAAGGGAACGGCCCAGTATATGGAGGACAGGGTATTGCTGGAGATGTAGAGGGCCAGGAGCCTCCAGAATTCCTCCGGGACATGGCCCTCAAAATACCCGTTCACCATGCCGGACGCGAAGAGCGGGGAGGCCTGGGCGCACCATACGATGCGGTTGAACTCCTCCCAGGGATCCCCGATGTCGAACCGGTTGAAATCGATTACATAAAGCTGTCCGCTTTCGTCCAGCATCATGTTCCCGATGTGGTAATCCCCGTGCTGACAGGTCTGGGGCCTGCCCTTCAGCAGATGGCGGTTTTCCCCGATATACCGGATGAAAGCCTCTCCCCCGGGATAATGTATGGGGCATTCCCTGTATTTCTGGATCTTCGCGTCCATCTTCCGGCTGAAACGCGTCTCCCAGTCCTCCGGGGCAGGCCCCTCTCCCCGCTTCTTTGGCAGGGGGATGGCATGGAGCCTGCGAAGGATGCGCCCGGCCTCCAGTCCGTAGGCGTACTGTCTGCTGTCCGGCAGGGTGGGCACCGCTTCCTCCGCCCCAATCCCCTCGATCCAGCTCTGAACCGAATAGACGCCCTCCTCACAGACCCCGAAAGCCAGGGGCCTGCACATGGGGATGCCCAGGGCCGCCGCCTTCTCCATCATCCGGAATTCAGCCTGCTTCCTGTCATACTGGGACATGGGGGAGATGCGGAGGAAGTATTTCGCTCCCCGGGCACATCCTTCCTCCGGCTCCGCGGTGGCGCAGTATTTCCGGTCATCAGACCAGCCCTCATAGATTGGTTCCTTTTTCATGAAATGAAAATCTGGCATACCTTTTCGTCTCCTCCATCCGTGTCTTGCATCTCGAAATTGACAGCAGGGATTTTCCGATCTCCATGAATTGCGTTCTTGACTTTCAGAATCGATTTCTTAGAAAATCTGCTTTAGCTTATTTTAGTATATGCCGGGCATTTATGCAAGCTTTTTTTGCCTCCCCTTTTATGCCCCTTTTATGCAATGTAAAAGGGCCCCGGCTTGCACCGAGACCCTTTTACTATTTCTTATGAGGGGGGAGATAGTGAGTTCATCAACTATCTGATATACATATTACAGGGGAATTGTGTCCTTAGTGTGTCCATATTCTAATTTAAATCTAAAAAACCTGAAAAGCATTCCTAAACTTCCGGTCCCCGGCCCTAAGCATGCATTCCTCTGTCTGCAGCTTCCGAATCCAATGTAAAAGAGCCCCGGCTTGCACCGAGACTCTTTCACTATTTCTTATGAGGGGGGAGATAGTGAGTTCATCAACTATCTGA
>CAMTBF010000093.1 GCA_947068385.1 uncultured Lachnospiraceae bacterium | reverse complement strand
GAATCTTCTGTAAGGATCTATAAGCTGATACAGGCGTTGGAAGAGGCGCTGACGGGGAATCGGGAGGCATGGATCGAGAACTACAGGGGGCTTTTGGAGTATACGGAGAACCAGATACTCCTCCAGGGCAGGACCTGCCAGGTCTGCTTTGAGGGGGCCAGGCTTTCCATCGACTACTACACCAACGAGGACATGAAGATCAGCGGATGCATCAGCTGCGTCAGGTATCTGTGAGGAAATGCGCCGGGAGCGGAACGTGCTTCCGGCGCGTGCGCAAAAGCACCGGAGGGCGATCGCGGAATCGGAAAGGAACAGGCCATGATTAGATTTCTGAAATATATGAAAGGATATCTGCGCGTCCGCGTCCGGGGCTTCTCCCCGGAGCGGTTCATGAACCTGTGCAGCAATAAGGGCATACTGCTCTGGGACATCGTCAGGGAGGGCGATGTCTACTACATGAACATCACCCTGAAGGGATTCTGGGAGATACGGCCTATCGCAAAAAAGACAGGGACAAGGGTAGCCATACTGGAAAGATATGGACTGCCCTTTTTTCTGCCCAGGCTTCTGAAGCGCAAGACGTTCGTCCTGGGGCTGGTGCTGGCCATCGCGTTCTGGACGGTGTCGTCCTTTTTCATCTGGGACATCAGTCTCAGCGGAAACTATCAGATCACCGACGATGTGTTCCGGAACTTCCTGAAGGAGAACCAGGTGCGGATCGGCATGCGGCGGGACGACCTGGACATCCAGGAGCTGGAGAAGCAGATACGCAGGCAGTTCCCCCAGATCACCTGGGCCTCCGCCCGCCTGGACGGCACGAAGCTGCTGATAGACATCAAGGAAAACGATGCCCCCATAAACATAGAAGAGCGGGAGGACACGCCCGGGACGGACCTGGTGGCGGAATACGACGGCAGGGTGGTGTCGATCATCGTCAGGAGCGGCGTCCCCCAGGTGTCGATCGGCGACATGGTGGAGAAGGGGGTGGTGCTGGTGGAGGGAAAGGTCCCCGTCTACAATGAGGATGCCACCGTGCGGGAGTACAGCTACGTGGACGCGGACGCCGACATCATGCTGGAGCACGCGACGGCGTTCACCGACAGCCTGCCCTTCGAACACATCGAGAAAAGGTACACGGGCCGGGAGAAGAGCAGCCATTACATAAAGCTGGGGGACAGGTCATGGGCGCTGCCCGGGAACCGCCCCTTCCTTGTCTACGACAGCGTCATCAAGGAGACCAGGCCCCTGATGCTGGAGAGGCTGTCGGTGCCGGCGTTCTGGGGCACCGTGACGTACCGGGAATATCAAAATGTGGAATACAAATATACGGCAGAGGAGGCAAAGGCCCTTCTTAATCAAAAATTAATGGAATTTCTTGCAGAATTAGAGGAAAAAGGGGTACAAATTATTGAAAAAGATGTTAGAATAGAAACGGGCGAAGAAGCATGGGTGCTGACGGGGCAGTTCCTGGTGCAGGAGCCTGTGGGGGCAAGCGCCCAGACAGAGAGAATCGAGGTTGGGAAGACGGAAGAAGATGGATGAATTTTCAATCAGGATGGATATGCCCGCGGAGCATATGCAGAAGATATTCGGTATGCAGGACGCATACGTGAAGAAGATGGAGCGGGACTTTGGCGTAGCCATCGTGGACCGCAACGGGGAACTGACGATTTCCGGAAAAGAAGAGATGGTGAAGCGTGCCAGGGGCGTCCTGGAGCAGCTTGCCATCATTTCCGGCAGAGGGAACGAGATCGAGGAGCAGAACGTGGATTATGCGATCACTTTGGGAATGGAAGAGCGGGAGGGCGAGCTGGCGCAGATAGACGGGGACTGCATCTGCCACACGGTGAACGGCAAGCCGATCAAGCCCAAGACCCTGGGGCAGAAGGCCTATGTGGACGCCATCCGTAAGAACATGCTGGTGTTCGGCATAGGCCCTGCGGGGACGGGCAAGACCTACCTGGCCATGGCCATGGCGATCACGGCCTTCAAGAACGATGAGGTGGGCAGGATCATCCTGACCAGGCCGGCCATCGAGGCCGGGGAGAAGCTGGGCTTCCTGCCCGGTGACCTCCAGAGCAAGGTGGACCCCTACCTGCGGCCCCTGTACGACGCGCTGTACCAGATCATGGGGGCGGAGAGCTTTGCCAAAAATATGGAGAAGGGCCTGATAGAGGTGGCCCCGCTGGCCTATATGAGAGGGCGCACCCTGGACAATGCCTACATCATCCTGGACGAGGCCCAGAACACCACCCCGGCCCAGATGAAGATGTTCCTGACCCGCATCGGCTTCGGCTCCAAGGTGGTGGTCACGGGGGACGATTCCCAGAAGGACCTGCCCCCGGACGCGAAATCAGGGCTGGACATCGCCGCCAGGGTGCTGCGGGGGATAGACGACATCGCCTTCTGCACGCTGACCAGCAAGGACGTGGTGCGCCACCCGCTGGTGCAGAGGATCGTCAAGGCCTATGAGGACTTTGAGGGGAAGGAAGCGGCCCGGAGCCGCAGGAACAGGGAACGTATGGCAGAAAAGCGCGGAAGGAAGCGGCAGGGATGAACTTGTACATGGAGAACGAGACGGAGCGGGACTTCCCCTTTTCCGCGGAGGATACGGCAAGGCTGGTGTGTGAGGCGGTGCTGGAGGCGGAGGGCTGCCCCTATGAGGCCCAGGTCAGCATCGTGCTGACGGACAATGAGGGCATCCGGGAGATGAACCGGGAGTGCAGAGGCATAGACAGGGAGACGGACGTGCTCTCCTTTCCCAATGTGGACTTTGAAGAGGAGGGCGTCTTCGACATCCACGAGGACAGCGAGGCGGACTATTTCGACCCGGAGACCGGGGAGCTGGTGCTGGGGGACATCATGATCTCCGTGGACAGGGTGTACGGGCAGGCCCAGGAGTACGGCCACAGCGTCAGGCGGGAATTCGCCTTCCTGGTGGCCCACAGCATGCTCCATCTGTGCGGCTATGACCATATGGAAGAGGAAGAGCGGGCGCGGATGGAGCGCAGGCAGGAAGAGATACTGACAGGATTGGGCATCACGAGAGATTGATTGAGGGACGGCGGATGAATCAGGCAGAGGCAAGAAGGCGCCAGGCGGAGGCGCTTTCCGATATATTGATGTTCGTTACCATATATGTCCTGGGAGGGCTGACGGGGGATAACGGGATCACATATACGGCAGTGGCCGTACAGGCATGTACGTTATTCTGGATCGTGATAAGCGGCAGCCTGTCGGACGCGCTTGGGAGGCTGCTGCGCGCCAGAAAGAACAAAGGACAGTACAGGAATATCGCCAGGATGCGGGGCAGCGCCATGCTGTTCCAGTCCGTGCTGGGGCTGGCGGGGAGCCTGTGCCTGGCAGCGCTTTCCGGCGTGGCGGCGGAGAAGCTGTTCCGGATCCCCTATAGCGGGCTGATCCTTCTGGCCATGTCCCCGGCCGTGCTGCTGCGGACAGTCTCCGCCGTGCTGGCGGGGTACTTCCAGGGGGAGGGCTCGGAGGCGCCAAGGGCCATAGCCGGAATCCTGCGGCAGGCATTCCTGCTGGTATTCGGAATCCTGTTCTGCCGTCTGGTGGGAGGCTACGGGGAAAAGGTGAGCAGCCTGCTGAGGCAGGAGAATTTCGCGGCCATGTACGGCGGCCTGGGGATCGCCCTGGCCGTGAACCTTTCGGAGCTGCCGGTCATCCTGTTCCTGGGGCTGGTCTACAGAGGGAGCCGCCGCTTGGAGCGGAGGGCGAAGCAGGAGGGGATGTACGCGGCGGACTCTGCCTGGGACTGCGCCAGGTACCTGCAAAGCGCCAGATGGCCCCATTGGGCCACGGACCTATGCGTGTTCCTCCCCTTTGCGCTGGGGCTGCTGTTCCTGGGCGGGAGCGGGGATGCCGACGGGCAGAGGGCTGTGGATTACGGCCTGTATGTGGGGAAGTACCTGGTGGTGTGCGGGATTGTCACGGCCCTGGTACGGATCTCGGTACTGCCGGTGGTCGCCAGGATCTTCCAGTGCTTTAAGAGGGACGAGAACCGCTTCGCCAGGACGGTCTTCCAGAGCGGGGTACACATCGGCCTGGTGCACGGCATCTTCCTGGCAGTGTTCGTGGCGGTGATGGGGGAACAGATCGCGGATCTCCTGCATCCGGTGAACGCGCAGGCCGTGGCGGGCATGCTCCGGCAGGGCTCCGCTCTGATCGTGCTGGCTCCCCTCTGCGGATATTTCAGGAGGCTCCTGCATGCGATGGGGAAGAAATACTCCGTGCTGGCAGCGGCCGGCGGGGCGGATGTGGTCTTCGCCATAGCCGTCCTGGTGGGCATGGGCAAGGCCGGCGTCCTGTCCCTGGTGTATGGCGGCCTGGCGGCGGGCGGCATCCTGTGCGTGCTGCTGGGGGTCTTCGCTTACCGGCAGATGCGGATGCAGCCTGACTGGCTGGGCACTTTTGCGGTGCCCCTGGGGGCGGGGGGCGTGGCAGGGCTGATATGCCTGCTGATCAGGAAGCTGTTTGCAGCGCATCTGGGCAGCCTGGCCATGCTGCTCGTGGCGCTTGCGGCAGCGGGCCTGATATATTGGATCCTGCTCCTTCTGCTCCGGAACTTCAAGGAACAGGAGCTGGAGGTGATTCCAGGCGGGCGGCTGATCGGCATGCTGGGGCAGCTTCTGCGGATTTTTTGAGGCAAAGGGGCGCAGGCTTGTATAAATAGTAGGAAAACGGCTGATACTGATTACAGATAGAAGAGATGTCCGTGGAAGGTGATTTCCAAGGAGAATACTATGAAGTATGTAAAATGTATCAGCTTATTCATCGTATATCCCCTGCTGGTGCTGGGGATCGGTTTTTATGTGGGCGTGAAGTCCTCCGGGTTCTTTTACCAGAGAGAGGAGGCCGGGGAGGACGCGGGGATCCCCCAGGCCTCTTCGGAGGGGAGCGCGGAGAATGGACAGGCCTCCGTCCGGAAGGAGGAGCCGATGCCGGAGGAGACGGGGCTTGCGGCAGCGGGGGACGGGGCGGAGGGGCTTCCTGGCGCGGCGGAGGATGCGGAGGAAGTCATGGTCTCCGCGGAGACCCTCTGCGTGGACACCAAGTATGTGCTGGAGGAGACGGACGTGCTGTACCACACGGTGGTGGAGACCACATGGCGGCTGCCGGACAAGTACGTGGGCATGAACAGGGAGCAGTTCCTGCAGGCCATGGAGGTCTATGAGGCCTTCCCGCCGCTGTCCGAGCTGGAGCGGGGCTTCGTGGGGCTGGAGGTGCTGTCCTTCTCCAGGGAGCGGGTGGTGGTCAGGATGGACTATAAATTCGTCCAGCCCAGCAGCAGCTTTTATCTGGCGGCATACGACAATGAGGTAATCGTCTATCTGGAGGACAGGAAGACCGTGTATATCGAGACGGACATCAGCCTGGATTCCCTGCCGGCACATCTGCAGCAGAACATCATCGACATGATGTGGATCAGGGACGAGGAGGAGCTTTACAGCTTTCTGGAGAATTATTCAAGTTAGGACAGGAGAGCGGTTCATGGGAAATACAGTGGGCATCGCAGGCGGCGGAGCCGCCGGGATGATGGCGGCGATCGCGGCGGCAAGGCGGGGGGCGAAGGTCACGCTGCTGGAGGGGAACGACAGGCTGGGGAAGAAGATGCTTTCCACCGGCAACGGGAAATGCAATCTGGGAAACGAGAGGCTTGGCATCGAGGACTACTACACAGGATGTCCTGACCTGCTGGAGGAGCTCCTGGGGCGGTTCGGCACGGCGGACACGGTCTCTTTTTTTCAGGGAATCGGATTGATGATAAAGAGCAGGAACGGCTATCTGTATCCGGCCTGCGAGCAGGCGGCGGCAGTGCTCGACGTGCTGCGCTATGAGGTCAGGGCCGCGGGCGTGGAGGTGGTGACGGATTTTAAGGTGGAGTCCATCCGGCTGGGCAGGAGGGCAAGGCGGTTCGATGTGCAGGGCAGGGAAGGCGACCGCTCCTTTGACCGGGTCATCCTGGCCTGCGGGGGGAAGGCGGCGCCAAAGACCGGCTCTGACGGCAGCGGATATCGATTGGCCAGGCAGCTGGGGCACAGCCTGGTTCCCACAGTCCCGGCTCTGGTACAGCTCAGGTGCAGGGAGGACTACCTGAAGGCCGTAGCCGGAGTCAGGGCGGATGCGGAGCTGTCGGTCCGCTGGCAGGGGAGATGCGTAAGCAGGGAGCGGGGGGAGCTGCAGCTGACGGAGTACGGGATCTCCGGGATTCCCGTGTTCCAGCTGAGCCGTACCGTGAATTACATATTAATGGGGAAGAATCCTGGGGAGGCTGGCAGGGAAGTGGAGATTGCCATCGACTTCCTGCCGGATTGCACGGACAGTGGCTTTGAGGCGCTGTGCGCGGGCAGGAGGCTCTTGCAGGGGCAGCGCACCGTGGAGGAGTTCTTCACAGGCATGCTGCATAAAAAGCTCATGCTCCTCTTCATAAAGCTGGCCGGACTGAAGGCAACGGAAAACGTAGGAGAGGCGGACGAAAGAAAGCTGGCGAAGGTATTTGCGCTGTGCAGGCATTGGAGCGTTCATGTGGTGGGCAGCAATCCCTACGACAGCGCCCAGGTCTGCGCGGGGGGCGTGCCGCTGGACGAAGTGACGCAGAACCTGGAGTCGCGCCTTGTGCCGGGCCTCTATTTCGCTGGAGAGCTCCTGGACGTGGACGGCAGGTGCGGCGGCTACAATCTCCAGTGGGCCTGGTGCAGCGGCTTCATAGCGGGATGCGGGGCGGCGGGATACAGGGAAAACCGGATTTCCCCCATATAAGGACAGGAGGTTTGGATGCTTCGGGTCAATCAGGTGAAATTGGAGACAGGGCATACGGCGGCGGAGCTGAAGAGGCAGACCGCATCCGTATTACGGGTGCCCGAACAGAATATAACGGAATTGAGAATCGCCCGGCAGTCCATCGATGCCCGGAAAAAGCCCGTGATTTACTACAGCTATTCCGTGGACGTGGCCGTGAAGGACGAGGACAGGATCCTACATAGATTCCGCGGAAAGGAAAATCTGGTGTGCAGATCCGAAGGGCCGGAAGGAGGGCGTTCCGCGTACCGTTTCCCGACACCCGGAAATAGGGAGAGGAAAGCTCCCGTGGTCATCGTGGGGACAGGCCCGGCAGGGCTGTTCTGCGGCTATTTCCTGGCGCAGCATGGCTACCGGCCCATATTGCTGGAGCGTGGGAAATGCGTGGAGGAGCGCAAACGGGACGTGGAGGCTTTCTGGGAGACCGGGAAGCTGAACCCGGCCTCCAATGTGCAGTTCGGCGAGGGCGGCGCAGGGACATTCTCCGACGGGAAGCTGAATACGCTGGTGAAGGACAGGGACGGCAGGAACAGGGCGGTGCTGGAGACCTTCGTGAAGTTCGGCGCGAAGGAGAGCATCTGCTATGAGGCCAAGCCCCATATCGGCACGGACGTGCTCTGCGATGTGGTAAAGCGGATGCGGGAGGAGATCGTCCGGCTGGGCGGGAAGGTGTTCTTCGAGAGCCAGGTGGCGGATATCCATGTGGAGGCCGGGTGCGTGAAGGGCGTGACCGTGGAGAGGCCTGCCGTACAGGGGGAGCGTTCTACAGAAGGTGGGCATTCCCTGGAATGTGGAAATCCTATGGACGGAGCGTGCCTTATGGATGGGAAGCGTTCAGCGTATTCCAGGCAGTACTTAGAATGCGGCCAGCTGGTGCTTGCCATAGGCCACAGCGCCCGGGACACCTTCTCCATGCTGCTTGACAGGGGAGTGCCTATGGAAGCCAAGTCCTTTGCCGTAGGGCTTCGGGTGGAGCACTCCCAGCGGATGATAGACATCAGCCAGTACGGCATGTCAGAGCCGGGAGGCCTGGGCGCTGCCCCCTATAAGGTGACCGCGAAAGCCAGAGACGGCAGAGGCGTCTATTCCTTCTGCATGTGCCCCGGCGGCTACGTGGTCAACGCCTCCTCCGAGGAAAACCGTACGGCAGTCAACGGCATGAGCTACAGCGCCCGGGACGGCAAAAACGCCAACAGTGCCATCATCGTCACCGTCACGCCGGATGACTTCGGGTCGGGGCATCCCCTGGCTGGAATCGCGTTCCAGCGGCGGCTGGAGGAGCGGGCCTATGCCGTGGGCGGCGGAAAGATTCCGGTACAGCGGTACGGCGATTTCAAACGGTGCGTGGAAAGCAAGCGACGCGTGGAAGGGGACGCGGCCGAAGGAATCCGAGAGCGGGCAGGAGATTTCGCCCAGGACATAAACGAGCAGAGCATAAATGCGCAGGGCGCGGATTGCCAGGACACAGATGCCCAGGACGCTGCGGGCAAGCTGTATCCCCAGTGCAAGGGAGCGTGGGCCTGGGCCGATGTGAGCCGCATTCTCCCCAAATCCTGCAACCAGGCCATCCTGGAAGGAATGGCGGTTTTCGGCAGACAGATTGCCGGATTCGACAGCCCGGATGCCTGCCTGTCCGGTGTGGAGAGCCGCACCTCGTCACCGGTGAGGATTCACCGGGACGAACATCTACAGTCGGAAATCCGTGGACTATATCCCTGCGGAGAAGGAGCGGGCTACGCCGGAGGAATCGTCTCCGCAGCCATGGACGGCATCCGGGTGGCAGAGGCCATCGCCAGGGAGTACGCGCCATAAAAGAGATGCGGCAGGCAAGAGCGGCATCACCAGATTGATCAGAGGGAAAAGGAAGAGAAGGGACAAGAATCATGAACATGGACGAAAGAATCGCACGAATCAACGCGCTGTACCATAAATCCCAGAACGAGGGCCTGACCGCGGAGGAAAAAGCGGAGCAGGCCCGCCTGCGCAAGGAGTACGTGGCAAGCGTCAGAGCGAACCTGCGTGGCCAGCTTGACAACATCACCATCGAGCGGCCCGACGGCACCATGGAGAATCTGGGCGAAAAGTTCGGCGGCAAGCCCCACCGCGAAAGCTGAACCTACGACCCATGACACGACCATGCACCGAAAGGACGACAAATGGAACATGACTCGGAAAAGCGCGAAATCAGAAGAAGCATCCTGCGCGAAAGGGACAGCCTGAGCCCGGAAGCCCGAAAGAAAGGCGACACCCTGCTGACGGAGCGCATCCTGGGGCACCAGTGGTTCTACCGCTCGGAATATCTCCTCTGCTATGTGAGCTACGGGAGCGAGATTTCCACCCGGGACATCCTGGAGGAGGCGCTGAAAGCAGGCAAGAAAGTATATGTGCCAAAAGTGCTGAAGGACAAAGAGCCTGAGATGGCCTTTTTCAAGATAGAAGCCCTGGAAAATCTGGCCCCGGGCTACAAAGGGATTCCGGAGCCCCCAGGAGACGCGCAGCGCTATATCTATACTCCGGACAGAGCAGAACAGACGCTCCTGCTGATGCCCGGCGTGGCCTTTGACCAATTCCGGAACCGGCTGGGATACGGCAAGGGCTTCTACGACAGATACCTGGCGGACAAGCCGGTCCTGCAGGCCCGCACCATAGCCGTAGGCTACCGCTGCCAATTGCTGGAAGAGCTGCCTGCCGACCATAAGGACATCAGGCCCTACCAGGTCATCTGCGTCTAACAGTTTACCTGGCAGCGCCGGGATGGATATTTCCGTGCACTTCAATGCAAAAAAAGTCGAAATATATAAGTTTATGCACTTCAGTGCAAAAACTTGATTTCTGTAAAAGTTTATGCTACAATCTCGTTGTAAGGAGGGATGCTTTATGATAGACGGCAGCCAACTCAAAAGACGGGACTTGTATTTGGATAAAATCATCGCGTTTCGCGACACAGAACCTGTAAAGGTAGTGACGGGAATTCGGCGCTGCGGCAAATCCAGCCTGCTGAAGCTGATGGTGGCCCATCTGAAAGAGACGGGCGTCACGGCTCCTCAGATTGTGGAGATGAACTTTGAATCCCATGCATTTCAAAAGCTGACTGCGGACACCTTTTATGATTACGTGAAGCAGCGGGTCCTCCAGGGACAGCGCATGT
>CAMTBF010000092.1 GCA_947068385.1 uncultured Lachnospiraceae bacterium | reverse complement strand
CGTGAAAAAAGGACTAATTCTCCGGAGTCGTGACGATATCCAGGTTCCGCTCGAAGGCGGAGGAGGAGAAAGAGGCCGGCACCTCCCCGTTGATCAGGATCTGCACCTTGTTGATATTGCTCAGCTCCACCAGGGAATTGACGATAGAATAGATAGATACGTCCGTCGATACGTTATTCACCACATTCAGGAAGTTCTCGTCCAGGTTCACATAGCAGACCCCGTCCTTGGTCATGACATTGACAATCTTGGTGCTGGGGTTGATGGATGGGTACAGCCCCTCTATCTGGCCGCTGGGCCCCGCGATCAGCTCCTCCACCACGAAGCGCTCCATGGGCGTATTGGTGGAATAATGCTTCTCCCGGTAAGCGGCGATCAGCTCCGTGCCGCTCTCCCCGGCGAAATAGAGCTTCACCCTCGCCAGCTCATAGGTATTGATCTCATTGCCGTCATTGTCGATGAACTGATCCGCGTTCATCCAGCCGATCACGTTCCCCTTCCTGTCGGAGAGCTGGTTGCCCTCCACGGTGATCCTCACCAGGTTCACATCCGGAAGCTGGGTCAGGGTGCGCACCACCGCCGCCCGCACCAGCACCTCCGTCATCGCGGGCAGGTCATAGTAAGCGGCGTCCACGTCGATGGACAGGTTCCCCTCCTCCAGCTTCGTGCCCAGCACCTGGAAGCCCATGTCCAGGGGCGCTTTGTACTCCAGCATCTCCGGGCTGGTGGACAGGCAGTCCATGAGCTCCTGCAGCCGCTGGGATTCCTCCACCGCCTGCATCTCCACCTCATGCATCTCCACCTTTGTCTCCGAATTGCTCACGTAATAGACCTTCATCCGGTCCGCCTCTTCCGCGTCCTCCTGCCCGCAGGCCGCGAACAGCAGCAGGCACATCCATGCCAGCAGGCTCCCTATCATCTTCTTCATTCCGCCACTTCCCTTGTCATCCCAGAAAACTTACCCTTTATCCAAAGCCGCGCTGCCGGCCGTATACGTCAGGGGGATCTTCACCGTGAAGCTGGTGCCCTCCCCCTCGATGCTGCTCACGGTGATGCTGCCCCTGTGCATCAGGACGGAGCTCTTCGTGATGGCCAGCCCCAGCCCCGTGCCTCCGATTTCCCTGGAATGGGATTTGTCCACCCGGTAGAACCGTTCAAAGATATGCGCCAGGGCGTCCTCCGGAATCCCCAGCCCGGAATCGCTGACCCGGAAGGTGAAGTACTGGTGGTCCGCATCCAGCTCCACCCTCACCCTGCCGTGCTCCTTGTTGTACTTGATGGCATTCTCCACCAGATTGGTCATGATCAGGGTCATCTTCACCTCGTCCACCTCAGCTACCACAGGGCGCATGCTCTCGAAGACCACCTCCACGTCCTTCTTCCTGGCGATGGGGCGCAGGCGCTTCAAGATCAGCTCCACCAGGTCGTTCATGTTCAGCGAGGCGATGTTCAGCTCCTGGGCCTTCTTGTCCATCTTCACCAAAGCCAGGAGATCCGTGATGATCTGGTTCTCCCGGTCGATCTCCGAGGCGATGTCCTCCAGGAATTCCCGGTACAGCTCCGCCGGAGCGTCCCTCTGGGCCAGCAGGGAGTCCGCCAGCACCTTGATGGCGGCCATGGGGGTCTTGAGCTCATGGGACACGTTCTCCACGAACTCCTGCCTGGAATTGTCCAGGGCCCGCATGCGCTTCAGCAGCTGGTTGAAGGCCTCCACGATATGGTCGGTCTCCGCATAGCCGGGCACGGAGATGCTTTCCTCCCTGTACCCGGCCTTCACCTCGCTGATGGCCTCGGACACCCGGTTGAAGGGCCTGGTCATCACCACGGACAGCACGATCGCCATGGCCGTGATGATCACGATCATCAGGCTCTCCAGGATCAGCGCCTTGCGCCCCAGCACCTCCATGTTCGCCATGATGGACTCGTTGGAGATGCTGGTCAGCATCACCGCGATGATCTCCCCGGTGTCGCTGCTGGCATCCGTGATGAGCGTCGTCATCTCGATATAGCCGTGCTCCCTGTCATAGTTGCTGGTGACCTGCCCCTGGAAGCACTTGATCACCTCCTCGGAGATGATGGTCTTCCCCTCGCTGAGCCCGTAGGTGTCCTTTAGCACCTTCAGGCCGGAGTCAATGATCATGACCCGGCCCTCGTACAGATTCGATATCATTTCCAGCTCCGCGTCGATCACTTCCCTGGACACGCTGCTGGTATACCCTTCCGGCTTTGTGTTGAAATAATTATTGCTGATCAGATGGTTCCCCACGATCATCAGCTGGTTCTGGACTGTAGAAATGCGCTGCTGCACGGAGCGCTCCTCATAGTTGCCCAGGATTCCGTAGCGCATGATGACGCTGGGCACCAGCCCCGCCACCAGCACCACCAGGAAGATGCGCGTCTGCAGGCTGCGCAGGGAAAGAAACGCTCTCAGCTCTCCGAATATTTTTGCCACCATTTTCCCTACTCCGGTTCCGCTTAAGTCAGCCTACGCTCAAATCTGGAAGTAATAGCCCACGCCCCACTTCGTATGCACATACCTGGGCTCGCTGGGGTTGGGCTCTATCTTCTCCCGGAGCCTCCTGACATGCACGTCCACCGTGCGCACGTCCCCGGGGTAATCCGCGCCCCAGACCAGGTGCAGCAGGTTCTCGCGGCTGTACACCTTGTCCGGGTTGGCCATCAGGAGCTCTAACAGCTCGAATTCCTTGGCCGTAAGCCCGATCTCCCTCCCGGCGATGAAGGCCCGCCTGCCCTCGCAGTCCAGCCGCATGTCCCCATGCTCCACGGTCTTCGAGGCAGCCGCCTCCCCCATGATGCGCTTGGGCTCCATGCGCCGCATGATCGCCTTGATGCGGGCCTTTACCTCCAGGATGTTGAAGGGCTTGGTGATATAATCGTCCGCGCCGTACTCCAGCCCCAGTATCTTGTCCATGTCCTCGCCCTTGGCCGTGAGCATGACGATGGGGACGCTGGAGAACTCGCGGATCTGCTGGCAGACCTCGAAGCCGGTGAGCTTTGGCAGCATCACGTCCAGCAGGATGATGTCGTACTGATTGGCCCGGGCGTATTCCAGGGCTTCCTCCCCGTCATAGGCACAGTCCACCTGCATGTCGTCCTGCTCTAAGCTGAACCGAATCCCTTTCACGATCAGCTTCTCGTCGTCTACCACCAATGCCCTCTTTTTCGCCATGTCGCTCCCCTGCCGTTTCTGATTTCTATTTTACCGTTATCTTATCTCGTATCTTTTCGTATGCCGCCGTCTTGATGCCGGATACCTTCATGATGTCCTCGCAGGCCTCGAACCCGCCGTTGGCCTCTCTGTAGGCGATGATGTCCCGGGCCCTGCTCTCCCCGATCCCCGGCAGCGTGCACAGCGCCGCCACGTCGGCGGTGTTGATGTTCACCAGGCCCGATGCGCTGTCTGTCCGGGCCTGGGGCTCCTCCACGGCCTCGCCCTCCTTTGGGAAATACAGCTTCTGGCCGTCCGACACCCAGTCCGCCAGGTTCACGGCCTCCCGCCCGGCCTCGGCCCCAAAGCCGCCCGCCGCCTCCAGCGCGTCCTCCACCCGGCTTCCCTGGGGGATCTCCACCACGCCGGGGTTCGCCACAGCGCCGCACACATAGACACGAATCGTCGTATCCCGGGCTTCGGAAGCGGTCTCGCCCGAAGCTGCGGACTGCGCCGCGGTCCCCGCCTGTCCCGATGCCTGGGACGCCTCCTGCTCCCCTTCCGCCGGGACGTCCGCCGACTCCTTCGTCTCTCCGATGAGAATAGCCGTGCCCTTATCGCCACAGCCGCAGCACAACAACGCGCATGCCGTTATCAGGCATACGATTCCAAAATATCTTTTTTTCATCATAGTCCCTTTCCTTTCCAGTCCACGCTGGTCCTTGAAAAGGGATTGCCTCTCTATGCTGACTCTTTTTATTGTAAAGGAAACCTTTGGTTTTTACAAGTGGCTTTCAGAAATCTTCGTGAAAATATTATAGGAAAAACATATGTACGAGGAGGTACCTGGAAGAATGCCCGCACTTCGGGCATTCTTCCGTGTGAAACATAGATTTTCTTAGCGGACGTATTTAGGCCGCTTAGAAAATCTTTTCACACTTTCCATTTGAAGATGATGATGCCCGCCACCGCCACCGCCATCCCG
Organism: uncultured Lachnospiraceae bacterium; assembly: GCA_947068385.1. Taxonomy (GTDB): domain Bacteria; phylum Bacillota; class Clostridia; order Lachnospirales; family Lachnospiraceae; genus Acetatifactor. Next base: position 5,849 of record CAMTBF010000092.1, on the reverse strand, counting down.
ATGGCCTTGCGCCACTCCCAGGGCTGCCTCTCCACGCCGAACCACCCGAACAGCTCGATCACATAGGCCACCGCCAGCTGGGCCACCACGATGAGCATCACCGCCCTGGCGGGCCCCAGCATGTCCATGCTCTTGATGACCGTGTAGGTGATGAAGGCGCCGATCGCGCCGCCCAGCAGCATGTACTTGGGCTCCACCCGGAATACCTGCAGCAGGTTGCTCCTGTCCGTGCAGGCCCAGGCCCCGAGGCAGACCGCCAGCGCCGACAGCTGCACGAAGGCGCTGGCCGTCCAGATGCTGGAGGACTTCGTGACCTGGGTGTTGAACACGCCCTGTACGCTCATCAGCGCCCCGGAGATCAATGCAATAAAAAATCCAATCATGGGTTCCACCTTCCTTTTCCTGCTTTCCCTTACAGTGTCTCCCATGATTGGAAAAATATGCGCCCTTTACCTGGATGCGTCGATCTGCAGCTGTATCTGCGCCGCCAGCTCCTGCACCAGCGCCGTCACGTCCGCCCCGTTCCATACCTTGGAGAACAGGCTCTCCAGCTGCACCCAGAAGTTTCCCGTCTCCATCATCTTCGGTAGGGGGATGCTGTCCCCGTAAGCCTGCCGGAAGATCTGCAGGCCGGGATCGTCCTCCTCCGTCCCCAGCCTGGCGGGCGCCTTCCCTGTCCTGTCGTACAGGGTCTCGGCGCATTCCCCCGCCAGATAGGCCGCAAAGCGGTTGGCCAGCGCCTGGTTCCGGGAATAGCTGTTCACCGCCACGGCAGTGGTGACGGACATGGTGCGGCTCTTCAGCTCCCCGCTCACCTGGGGCAGCACGGCTATCCCGTAGTCAAATCCGATCTCCCCGTCCTCCTTCGCCTGGGCCAGCCTGGCCGCCGCGTCCGTGGTGGCGATGGTGAACACCAGCTTCCCCTGGCAGAAATCTTCCATTACGGTCTCGTAGTCCACCTTGTCGGACTCTATGGAAAAGAACTGGTTCAGGGCCTTATAGACCTCCAGGCACTGAATCGTCTCCTGATTGGCGATATTTATCAGCGAGCTGTCGTCCCCCGCGTCCCCTCCTACGATCATATAGTTCCCCACGATCCAGTAGTTGTAGAAGATGTCCGACACATCCCATTTCATGACGCCCTCCACGCCCTCGGGCGCATCGAAGGTATCCGCAATGTGCAGGATGTCGTCCACCGTAGCGGGCACCGCGCTCTGGAAATACTCCTCCGTCTTCTGGGCCAGCAGCGCCTCGTCCACCTGGATCCCGGAGGAATCCTCCCCCGAATCCTCCTCCGCCTCGCCGGCCTCCAGAAGCTCCTTCGTGGCGCTCTGGGAGGCCCATTCGTGCAGATAGGTCTCATTGTACAGCAGCGCGCTGGTCTCAAAGCAGAGGGGATATGCCACCCGCATCCCCTGATAGGTCACCGCCGAAAGGGCAGCCCGGGGGAAGTTCGCCTCGTTGCAGATTCCCGCCAGATCCTGGACCTGGGTGGCCAGGCCCGCCAGATAGGCCTTCTCCAGGGAATCGTGGCCGATCAGATAGGCGTCCGGCACCTGGAGGTCGCCGGCGGAGGCCTGGCTGATCGCCTCCAGGTACTCGCCCTCCGAGGTCAGCACGGGGATGACCCGCACGCCCTCCCGCTCACCGAAGGACACGGCGGCGCTATTGATGAAATTCGTCATCCCTTCATCGGAATACCAGAAATAAATGGTCTCTTTGTCGCTCCCCCATGTCATGGGGACTCCTGTCTCCTCCGCGTCCGATGCGGCAAAGGTGCTTCCGTATAAAACGGCAGCCGCCATGACCAGCACGGCCGCCACTGCGGCCAGTCTCTTTTTCAGATGCATACCAAACTCCTACTGTACTATCGGCATCGCGCCTGCCCTCACTCTGCTTCGGGCGGCTCGATACAGCTCTCCAATATCTCGATCATCTCGTCCACGTTTTCCTTCGAGATGATCAGGGGCGGCACGAAACGAAGGATGTCCGCGCCCGCGTTGATCAACAGCAGTCCGTTCTCCAGGGCGCGCTCGATCACCTCCCGCACAGGGCAGTCGAACACCAGGCCCTGCATCAGGCCCGTTCCCCGCCTCTCTGTGATGCAGTCGTATTTCTCCTTGAGCTCGTCCAGGCGCCGCTCCAGGTAGGGCGCCACCTCCCTCACATTCTCTATTATATGGTTCTCCTGGAATAAATCAAGCACTTTTTCCACTGCGGCGCAGGCCAGGGGGTTGCCGCCGTAGGTGGTCCCGTGGTCTCCCGCCGCCAGGGAATTCGCCGCCACCTTCTCCGTCATCAGGAACGCCCCCACGGGCACGCCGCAGCCCAGGGCCTTGGCAGTGGTCATGATGTCAGGCTTCACGCCGTAGCGCTGCCAGGCGAACATATGGCCTGTCCTGCCCATGCCGCACTGGATCTCGTCCAGTATCAGCAGGATGTCCTTTTCTTCGCAGAGGGCCTTTACCCCTTTCAGGAATTCCTCGGTGGCAGGCACCAGGCCGCCCTCGCCCTGGACGGTCTCCAGGATGATTGCGCACGTCTTGTCGTTTATCAGCTCCTCTACGCTGGCCAGGTCGTTCATCCGGGCGAATCTGATGTTGCCGATCATGGGTTCGAAGGGCTCGCGGTACTTGGGGGTGCCGGTGACGGACAGGGCTCCGAAGGTCCTGCCGTGGAAGGAATGCTCCATGGCTATGATCTCATGGTCTGTGGCACCGTCCTTCAGATAGGCGTACTTGCGGGCGGCCTTGATGGCCCCCTCCACAGCCTCCGCGCCGGAATTGGTGAAGAAGACCCTGTCCAATCCGCTGGCCTCCCGCAGCTTCCTGGCCGCGCGGATGGCGGGCATGTTGTAGTAATAGTTGGATGTGTGAATCACCTTGTCTATCTGGGCCTTTAGGGCATCGTTGTACTCCTTGTTGCCGTAGCCCAGGGCGAAGACGGCGATGCCGGACACGAAGTCCAGGTATTTTATGCCGTCAGTGTCGTAGAGATAGACGCCCTTTCCCTTTTCGATGACGATCTGGTAACGGTTGTAGGTGTGGAGCAGGGACTGCTCCGCCTCCTCGATGTATTCCTGCATGTTCATAGTCATTCTCTCCTTATTTTAGTCCGCCTCTTCATCGTCTATGATGGCGGTGCCGATGCCCTGTTTCGTGAAGATTTCCAGCAGCAGGCAGTGGGGAATCCTGCCGTCCAGGATATGGACGCGGCTCACGCCGCCATGCACGGCAGCGGTGCAGTTGTTGAGCTTGGGCAGCATGCCGCCGCCGATGAAGCCGCCGGATATCAGCTCGTCCGCCTGGGAGGCCGTGATCCTGGAGATGAAGCCCTCCCTGGCCTCGTAGTTCTTGTAGATGCCCTCCACGTCCGTCAGGAATGCCAGCTTTTCCGCGTTCACAGCCTTGGCGATGGCGCAGGCCGCGTCGTCGGCGTTGATGTTGTAGGTCTGGAAACGGTCGTCCAGGCCGATGGGGGCTACGATAGGAAGGAAATCTTTTTCCAGTAAATCGTATAGCACCTTGGGGTTCACATGGGTGATTTCCCCCACGAATCCGATGTCCTGGCCGTCGGAGTATTTCTTCTCCACCTGGAGCAGGCCGCCGTCCTTGCCGCTGACGCCCACGGCCTTCACGCCCAGCTCCTGCACCATGGTGACCAGGTCCTTGTTCACCTTGTTCAGCACCATCTCGGCGATCTCCATGGTCTCCTCATCGGTGACCCGCAGGCCCCCCACGAAGGTGGACTCCTTTCCCACCTTGCCCACCCAGCGGCTGATCTCCTTGCCGCCGCCGTGGACGATGATGGGCTTGAAGCCCACCAGCTTTAAGAGGGTCACGTCCTTGATGACGTTCTTCTGCAGCTCCGCATTGCTCATGGCGCTGCCGCCGTATTTCACGACGATGATCTTGCGGTTGAACCGCTGGATGTAGGGCAGGGCCTCTATGAGCACCTCCGCCTTCTGCAGCACCTTCTCCATGTCCTTTTCCATGGTATCGTTTCCTTTCTGATTGTCTCCAATTCTTAGGTCAATTATTACATTTCACGCCGTTAGCAAGGGACAGCGCAAAGCTTCTCCTCATGCCGCCTACGGCGCAAGCAATCTGTTTGTGTAGCTTAGAACTTCTTAGCTGCGGTAGTCCGCGTTGATTTTTACGTAGTCATAGCTCAGGTCGCAGCCCCAGGCGGTGGCCTCCTCCTCTCCCATATGCATGTCCACCAGGACGGTGACCTCCGGGTCGGACAGGATCTTGGTGGCTTCCTCCTCGCTGTAGTCGCAGGCTACGCCGTTTCCGTAGATATGTATCTGGCCGCTTTTGCTCTGGAAATAGAGGTCTACGTTCTCCGGGTCGAACTTTGCGCCGGAATAGCCCAGGGCGCAGAGGATCCTGCCCCAGTTGGCATCGTGGCCGAAGATGGCGGCCTTGGTCAGGGAGGAGCAGATGACGGATTTGGCCAGAGTCCTGGCATCCTCCTTGGTGGCGGCGCCGATGACCTTGGTCTCGAACAGGGCCGTAGCGCCCTCTCCGTCCCCTGCCATTTTCTTCGCCAGATAGGTGGTGACGAAATGCAGGGCTTCACAGAAGGCATCGTAGTCCGGGCCCTGGTCGGCAATCTCCTCATTGCCCGCAAGGCCGTTGGCCAATATCAACAGGGTGTCGTTGGTGCTGGTGTCGCCGTCCACGGATATCATATTGAAGGAATCCACTACATCGGCCCGTAGGGCTTTCTGGAGCATCTCCTTGGAGATGCATGCGTCCGTGGTGAGGAAGCCCAGCATGGTGCACATGTTGGGGTGGATCATGCCGGAGCCCTTGCACATGCCGCCCAGGGTGACGGTTTTTCCGCCTATTTCAAACGTTACGGCGATTTCCTTGGGCACGGTGTCCGTGGTCATGATGGCCCTGGCCGCGTCCATGCCGGCCTGCAGCCCCTCCGCCTTTGTCTCCGCCAGCTTCCGGATGCCCGCCTTTACTTTATCCAGGGGCAGCTGCATGCCGATGACCCCGGTGGATGCCACCAGCACGGAATCCGCGGGAACGCCCAGCAGCTCCCCGGCGCACTCGGCCTCCGCCTGGCAGCAGTCCATGCCCTGCTTCCCGGTGCAGGCGTTGGCGATGCCGGAATTGACCACTACCGCCTGGGCGAAGGGGGATTCCTCCACGATTCTTTTGTCCCAGATGACCGGGGCCGCCTTCACCACGTTTGTAGTGAAAGTCCCCGCCAACCTGCAGGGAGCGGTGCTGTAGATCAGCGCCATGTCCTTTCTGTCCTGATACTTTACAGCGGCCTCCACGCCTGCCGCCTGAAATCCCTTCGCCGCGGCTATGCCGCCCTCTATCTGTTTCATGTGTCTACCTCTCTGCTGCTTTTCTGATTTTATATCGGGTCTGCGTACTGGCAGCCGCAAATCTCATTGTTCGCCGGAAATGAAAGCCCTTCCGCTATGTAGCTATGTACTGCAGGAGCTGAGGAAACCTCCCGGCGTTCTCCCTTACATAATCCCTCTTGAACGCGGCAAATCCTGACTCCCTTCGCAACAATGCCCTCAGCTTCCTCATGACGGCCCGGGATCCCGGATTCTGTTCCATTTCTTCCAGATTGTCATACAGGAGATTCATTTCCCTGTTCAGTTCCTGAAAGCGCATCTCCCTTTTATAGTCCCTCATGGCAGTGCTTTTCAGATGAAAAACCTCTTCAACCAATGTTGCTGTCAGGACGGCCCTGGAATCGCTTTCGTTCTTTGCCTCCACTATGACATCCGTCCCCTGCAGCCTGAACGACATAAGCTCCTCCGGATCCTGTTTACAGCAGTCTAGATCGGAAGAGCACACGTCTGAACTCCA
>CAMTBF010000091.1 GCA_947068385.1 uncultured Lachnospiraceae bacterium | reverse complement strand
TCACGCACAAAGATATTAAGACCATGAAAGGCGATAAGGCAGCAGGGCATACGGATTCCGTGAAGTGCGCTATGGAGAACGACATGTTCGGCTCTCTGCCGGACGATTCCCTCCTGGATGATTTGGAGGTGGATGCGTGATGGATAACAGGCGGTTCTATTACCTGGCAGAGGGGGAGTGCGAGGAAAAACTTCTAAAGGCATTGAAAGAGAAGCCGGCACTGATTCATCCCGGAAAGGTAGAAAGATTCAATGTGATACAGAGAACGCTGAAGCCCAATAAATTGATGAACTTCCAGCCTGGAAGCAGTGTTGTGCTTGTCTTTGACACAGATAAGGGAGAAACGGCGATATTGAAAAAGAACATAGAGCTGTTGCATTCGCTGAGTTTCCACGTTGAAGTGATAACCATAGCGCAGGTCCTGGATTTTGAGGATGAGATTGAACGCTGCACGGATGTGGGCAAAGCGCAGGAGTTAACAAAGAGCGAAAATGTCAGCGAATTCAAAAGCGCAGTCAACCGGATGAAGGAAGTGGAATTCCGATTGGCGCTGAAGAGGCACAAATTTGATGTTTCAAAGCTGTGGACAAAGAGGCCGCCGAAAGCATTCAGCTTTGTGGAACAGCAGGGGGATAGGGTGAAAGAGCATTAATGCCCCATTTTCTCCTTGACAAACCCCCATTACCTGCACTATAATCCTATCCATATAGAGTGGCTGTGAAGAGGGATAGTACAGATTCGGAAGCATTCCAGAGAGAGGGCGTGGCAAGGACTGTCGGCGGAAGGCGGCGGCAGATGCGGCTGGGAGGCCCTTATGCGTAAGGTCTGGAACCTGCCTCGGAGCTTCGCGCGAGGCCTGCGGGAGGACAAAACCCCGCAGCAGGCGAAAGCGTGGCGCAGGCCTGCGTTAAAGGCATGAGAGATGGGCGCATCTGCGTCAATTAGGGTGGTACCGCCGGATTTTCGGTCCCTTAGGGGATGGAAGTCCGGCTTTTTCTATGCGGCGACATCCCGAAGAGTCTTGTAACTGGAAACAGTAGCAGCCCCGTCCAGTGCCCAGAGGATTTACGGACGCATCACTTAGCGGCCGGAAATTCTCTGCCGTGCCCTGGTACTGGATGGGGCTGCTACGGAACTGGAAACAGTAGAAGCCCATACAGTGCCCAGAAAATTTACGGATGCATGTACTTAGCAGCCGAAAGTTTTCTGCCATGCCCTGGTACTGTATGGGCTGCTACGGAACTGGAATAGGAGGAGCAAAATGGCAGACAAAAAAATGGTAGAAGAAATCACGTCCATGGACGTGGATTTCGCCCAATGGTACACGGACGTAGTAAAGAAAGCGGAGCTGATTGACTACACCTCCGTAAAGGGCTGCATGGTGATCAAGCCCGCGGGCTATGCAATCTGGGAGCTGATCCAGAAGCAGCTGGACGAGCGCTTCAAGGCTACAGGGGTGGAGAACGTCTACCTCCCCATGTTCATCCCGGAGTCCCTGCTGCAGAAGGAAAAAGACCACGTAGAGGGCTTCGCCCCGGAGGTGGCCTGGGTGACCCACGGCGGCTTGCAGCCCCTGCAGGAGCGGTTATGCGTCCGCCCCACCTCGGAGACCCTGTTCTGCGATTTCTATAAAAACGACGTCCACTCCTACCGGGACCTCCCCAAGGTCTACAACCAGTGGTGCTCGGTAGTGCGCTGGGAGAAGGAGACCAGGCCCTTCCTGCGCTCCCGGGAATTCCTCTGGCAGGAGGGCCACACCGCCCACGCCACCGAAGAGGAGGCCCAGGAGAGGACCATCCAGATGCTGAACGTGTACGCGGACTTCTGCGAGGAGGTGCTGGCCATACCGGTGATAAAAGGCCGCAAGACCGACAAGGAGAAATTCGCCGGAGCCATCGCCACCTACACCATCGAGGCCCTGATGCATGACGGCAAGGCCCTGCAGTCCGGCACCAGCCACAACTTTGGCGACGGCTTCGCCAAGGCCTTCGGCATCCAGTTCGCCGACAAGGACAACACCTTGAAATACGTCCACCAGACCTCCTGGGGCATGACCACCCGCCTGATCGGCGCCATCATCATGGTGCACGGCGACAACGAGGGCCTGGTGATGCCGCCCAAGGTAGCCCCCGTGCAGGTGTGCATCGTGCCCATCCAGCAGAAGAAGGAAGGGGTGTTGGACAAAGCCTACGAGCTCCGGGACAGGCTGAAAGGCGGCTTCCGGGTGAAGGTGGACGACACGGACAAGAGCCCGGGCTGGAAGTTCGCCGAGGCGGAGATGCGGGGTTACCCTGTCCGCATCGAGATCGGCCCCAAGGACATAGAGGCCGGAAAGTGCGTCCTCGTCCGCAGGGACACCCGTGAGAAGATCGAGGCAAACATAGACGAGCTGGAGGCAAGGGTCGGCGAGCTGCTGGAAACCATCCAGCGGGAGATGCTGGAGCGGGCCAGGGCCCACAGGGAGGAGAACACCTTCACCGCCGCCAGCATGGAGGAGTTCGAGAGGATCTTCAACGAGAAGTCCGGCTTCGTCAAGGCCATGTGGTGCGGGGACGAGGCATGCGAGAACGCAATCAAAGAGAAACTGAGCGTCACCAGCCGCTGCATGCCCTTTGAGCAGGAGCATATCGCGGACACCTGCGTATGCTGTGGAAAACCGGCCAAAAAGATGGTATACTGGGGCCGGGCCTATTAAGGGACTGCCTGCCCGGAGCGCCGCCGGATACTGATTTGGGAGACGAATGAAGGAGAGGAAGCGAATATGAAAAACGAAACCTACAAAATAGAACTGCCTGGTTCCCAGCCCTACGCCAAGCTGGTCACCTACATTCAGGACGACTCCGCGGAGATCGGCATCGCGTCCAGGCCCCTGGTGCTGGTCTGCCCGGGAGGCGGCTATGAATTCACATCGGACCGGGAGGCGGAGCCCCTGGCCCTGCAGTTCCTCGCCATGGGCTACCACGCGGCCGTGCTGCGCTACTCCGTGGCCCCCGTGGTATTCCCCATGGCCCTGAGCGAGCTGGCCTGGAGCGTGGCCCTGGTCAGGGAGCATGCGCAGGAGTGGCATGTGAACCCCGAGCAGATCATCGTGCTGGGCTGCTCCGCCGGAGGCCATCTGGTGGCGTCCCTGGGCGTGTTCTGGAACAGGGATTTCCTGGCGGAGGCTTTGGGCGCGGAAGGGGGCGACCGCAGGCAGTGGAGGCCCGACGGCCTGATCCTGTGCTATCCCGTCATCACCTCCGGAGAGTTCGCCCACAGGGGCTCCTTCGACAATCTGATTGGGGACAGCGAGGCGGAAATCTCCGCCCTGCTGGGGGCTCCCGCAAGGGAGGCGCTGTCCCTGGAGAACCAGGTGAGCGGCGACACGCCGCCCGCGTTCCTCTGGCACACCTATACGGACGACTGTGTGCCGGTGGAGAATTCGGTGATGTTCGTGAACGGGATGTGCCGGGCAAGGGTGCCCTCGGAGCTCCATGTGTACCCCGTGGGCGGCCACGGGCTGTCCCTTGCCAACCAGCTCACCCAGGGGCAGGGTGGCACTGCCATCCAGGAGGAGTGCGCTTCCTGGATTTCCCTGGCCCACACCTGGATCGAGGCTCAATATGGCATAAAAACGGCTGAGGCCTCCGCCTGAGGCACGCTTTTTTGGAAGCAGGGCAGAGGGCTCCCGGCCGTGGGAAGGAATCTGGATGAACTATGTGGTATTGGATCTGGAATGGAACCAGGCGAACGGGATCACGGAACACGAGGTGCCTGCCATTCCCTTTGAAATCATAGAGATCGGCGCGGTGAAGCTGGGGGCCGATGGGAGCCGCTGTCCCGCCGGGGACGGGGGCTCCGCCCAGGGCCGGGATCCGGCGGGCGGATTCAACCGGCTGATCAGGCCGTCGGTGTACCATGAGATGAACCAGGCCACCGGCCGCCTGATACACCTGCGGATGAAGGAGCTGAAGAAAGGCCAGCCCTTTCCCCAGGCGGCGGAGGCGTTCTTTGCCTGGTGCGGGGAGGAGGAGTACCGCTTCTGCAGCTGGGGCAGCGCGGATCTGACGGAGCTGCAGCGGAACATGGAGTACTATCACATGAAGCCCCTGGCGGACGGTCCCCTGGCCTACCTGGACGTGCAGAAGCTGTTCAGCATCGCCTATGAGGACGGGAAGAGCAGGAAATCCCTGGAATACGCCGTGGACTTCCTGGAGCTGGAGAAGGACATCCCCTTCCACAGGGCCTTCGCCGACGCCCATTACACGGCCAAGATCCTGGCCAGGATCCTGGCGGAGAAGCCCGCGGCGCTGCGGAACCTCTCCTACGATGTGTTCCATCCGCCCAAGGACAGGAAGTCCGAGCTGAAGGTACAGTTCGACAATTACGCCAAATACATTTCCAGGGAATTCGACACCAAGGAGGAGGCCCTGGCGGACAGGGAGGTGGCGTCCAGCAAATGCTACCTCTGCCGCAGGAACCTGCGCAAGAAGATTCGCTGGTTCTCGCCGGGCGGGAAGCATTACGTCTGCCTGGCCTACTGCGAGAAGCACGGCTACCTGAAGGGGAAGATCAGGATCCGGAAATCCCCCGCCGGGAAGGTCTATGTGGTAAAGACTACAAAGCTGATTTCAGACGAGGACGCGGAGGCGCTGAAGGCCCGCAGGGAGCATGCAAGCGACGTGCACAGGAAGCGGGTCCAAAGGAAAAGCCGCGGGACAAAGGAGAGGCCATGACTCAAAAGTCAGGGCCTCTGTATTTTCTGGAGCCGCGCTTTCTGCGGCGGCTGCGCTTCCGCCATCCCCGCCTGCCGCTGCGGGGAGAGATATGGTAGTTCCGCAGGATCAGGCGGGCAATGAGCCAGAGGAGCAGCAGGGCCGCCAGCACGGCGCCTGCCGTGAGGAGAAAGGCCAGGTTGACGAATATGACGGGCTTGTCTTCCTGGCTGCCTTGCTCCGGGGCGGATCCGTCCTCCCTGTCGAAGATGCTGGGCTCCTGGCTGTCCGCGTTGAAATCCACCCGGACAGTGCCCAGGGGCACCTCCTGATAGGAATAGGAGATCACCGCCGCCTGGTTCTCGTCCGCCGCCTCGTAGGAGATGGAGGAAGAGACCTCCCCGAAGGAGACCGTCCGGGGCAGGACGATGAAATCCTCCCTGTTTAAGGAAAGGAAGGGCCGGGAGCTGCCGAAGATGTCGTTGCCGCTGTAGAACAGCCCGGTGTTGTCGATATTGTATTTCGTCTCTGTCTGGGCCACGTTCACCCGCTCGAAATTGGAGAAGCCGTACTCGAAGAGGGAGATGGTGTCCTCATAGTGGTTGGGGGCCTCGTCCCGCATCACCACGCAGATCAGCTTCAGCCCGTTCTTCTCCGCGCAGGACACCAGGCAGCTCCTGGCATCGTCCGTGTAGCCGGTCTTGCAGCCCACGATGTATTCATAGGCATAGGTTCCGCCGGGGATGATCTCCATGTGGTTGTTCTCCAGCTTCCCCTGGGGCAGCTTGTCCGTAGCCGGGAAGTCGATCCGGGGGGACAGGGTGATCTTGCACAGCATCTCGTTGGCGAAGAAGGCCCTGCCGATCATGGCCAGGTCATAGGCCGTGGTATAATGGTCCTCGTCCGGCAGGCCGTTTGGGTTCACGAAATGGGTGTTCAGGCAGCCCAGCTCCCCGGCCCGCGCATTCATGATGTCCGAGAAGACCTGCCAGTCCGTGGTGCCCGTGATATGCTCCGCCACCGCATAGCACACCTCATTGGCGGAGCGGATCAGGATGGCGTTCAGGCACTGCTCCATGGTCAGCTCCTGCCCCACGTCCATGGCGATGTGGCTGCTGTCCCAGGGCGTGTCGAAGACAGCATCGTGGGAAAAGGTCACGATCTCGTCCATCTGGCACTGCTCCGCGGCGATCAGGGTGGTGAGGATCTTGGTGGTGCTGGCGGGATATTCCCGCTGGTGGATATTCTTGGAGTAAAGGATGGTGCCTGTCTGGAGCTCCATCAAAATGGCGGACTCCGCCCCCACCACAGGGCCAGCGGGCCAGTTGGGCACCTCGTTGGACTGGACGGGCAGGGCGCGGTTGGCCGCCAGCGCAAGCTCCGCGGCAGTAGGGGCCTGGGCCTCCACGGGGAGGGCAGGGGACAGGGCCAGGCTGCCGGCGCAGAGCACGGCAGCGAAAAGCCGGATATATTTATGGAAGATTTTAGCGGACATCTGTCAACCTCGCATCTGTTCATTCACATCGATAAAGATTCCTGCATCATGCTCCCATTATACACCATTCTCCCAAAAAACCAAAGGGACAAATTGCAGGAATGCAACTTAGCGGCGAAAAAACGCAGCTCACCGCCAATGGCTTGCAAAGGGCGCTCCTTTATGCTTTCCTATAAGTACAGAAGCAAACAGGCGAGGAGGAGACGATATGGAACCGGTCATAAAGGTCAGCGGGCTCAAAAAACACTTCCACCAGGTCAAAGCGGTGGACGGCATCGACTTTCAGGTGGAGCAGGGGGAGCTGTTCGGCTTCCTGGGGGTGAACGGCGCGGGGAAGTCCACCACCATCAATATGCTGTGCACCCTGCTTGCGCCCACAGCAGGGGAGGCGTCGATCTGCGAGCACAGGCTGGGCAGGGAGGACGAGGCCATCCGGCGAAAAATCGGGGTGGTGTGGCAGAACAACTGCCTGGACAACAAGCTCACCGTCCAGGAGAACCTGACCGTCAGGGGCTCCCTGTACGGCCTGCGGGGAGGGGAGCTTAAGGGCAGCATAGGCAAGGTGGGCGAGAAGCTGGGGCTCCTGCCGCTGTTCGGCAGGCGCTACGAGCATCTCTCCGGAGGGCAGAAGCGGCGCTGCGAGATTGGGGCCGCCCTGGTGAACACGCCCCGGCTCCTGTTCCTGGACGAACCCACCACCGGGCTGGACCCCGCCACCAGACAGATGGTCTGGGAGAGCCTGGAGGAGCTGCGCCAGGAAGGGGTGACCATCTTCCTGACCACCCACTACATGGAGGAGGCCGCCCGGGCCACCCATATCGCCGTCATGGACAGCGGCCAGATCCGGGAGACGGGAACGCCCTTTACGCTGAAGGAGCGCTTTGCCAGGGACAGGCTTCTGCTGGTCCCCGGGGAGGGGAAGCGCGGGGAGCTGGCGGAGATCCTGGCCAGGCACCGGGGGGAGCCTGGCGGCGGGGGAGGGAAGGAGGGCTGCCTGGCGGCGGAAGAGGCCGACGGGGGGACGTTCGTGGTGGCCCTGCCGGATAGCCTGGCAGCCCTCCCGATCCTCCGGGAGGCGGAGCATTGCCTCCAGGGCTTCGAGCTGGTACAGGGCTCCATGGACGACGTATTTTTGAACATAACAGGTAAATCATTGGAGAAATAGGGGGAGGAACGGGATGAAGGAAATCGGATATCTGGTAAAAAGGAACAGCCTGCTGTTCTTAAGGGAGCGCTCCGCGGTGTTCTTCTCGCTGCTGTCCATGCTCATCGTGCTGGCGCTGATGGTGATATTCCTGGGGCGGATGAACAGCCGGGCTTTGGTGGACCTGCTCTCGGAATGGGGCGGGGAGAGGGACCTGGCGGCGGATGAAAGGAACGCGGCCTATCTGATCCAGCTCTGGACCCTGGCGGGGATCCTGGTGGTCAATGCGGTGACGGTGACCCTCACGGTGACGGGGATCATGGTGCAGGACGAGACGGAGAAGCGGCTGGCGGCGTTCTATGTGACGCCGGTGAGCAGGCTGAAGCTCTCCCTGGGCTATATCCTGTCCGCATGGCTGGTGGGGACGGGGATGTGCCTGCTGACCCTGGCGGCGGGGGAGGGGTATTTCGCCCTCCAGGGATACGGGCTGCTGAAGGCGGGGAGCGTGCTGAAGCTTGGGGGCATGATCGCCCTGAACACCTTCGTCTTCGCCACGATCGCCTACCTGTTCGCGCTGTCCGTCCACAACAGCAGCGCCTGGAGCGGCCTGCTGACGATCGTCGGCACGCTGGTGGGCTTCGTGGGAGGGATCTACCTGCCCATGGATTCCCTGTCCGCCCCGGTACAGTCGGTCCTGAAGTGCCTGCCCGTGCTCCACGGCGCGTCCATGATGCGGGAGGTCTGCACCCAGGAGGCCATCGTGGAAGCCTTTGCGGGAATGCCACAGGGGGCGGGGGAGATCTTCCGGGAGGCCATGGGAATCAGCGTCATGGCAGGGGAGCATAAATTTTCCCTGGGAGAACAGGTGGCGATCCTGCTGCTTTATGCTATAATAGCCATTGTGGCCGGAGCGGCCCTGAGCAGGCGCAGGAAGCTGCGCTGAGAGAGGGGCCGGCCCCGGGAGGAAGCTCCGGGGCAGATACGAGTCAGGGGGACGGGAATGAAGATTACGATACAGGATCTGCCGGAAGGGGAAGAAGAGGAGATCATCATCCGGTGCAGGGGGATGGACGAACAGCTCTTGAAGCTGGTGTACGCCCTGCGGGCGGGGCGGGAGAAGCTCACCGTCTCCAGGCAGGAGCGGCTGTTCCGGATACCGCCGTCCTCGGTCTACTATTTCGAGGCCGTGGACAACAGGGTGTTCGCCTATCTGGAAAAGGAGGTCTACGAGACGAAGCTGAAGCTGTACGAGCTGGAGGAGCGGCTGGCCGGCACGGATTTCTTCCGGGCCTCCAAGTCCACGGTGATCAACCTGGCCAAGGTGGAGAGCCTGAGCCCCGCCTTCAACGGACGCTTTGAGGCGGCCATGAAGAACGGGGAGAAGCTGATCGTCTCCCGGCAGTATGTGCCGGTTCTGAAGGAAAAACTGGGATTATAGGCCCGCGCGGAGGAGCGATATGAGAAAAATACGGTTTCTATTCAATGCGTTTTCCAGGGTGACGGCCTGCGTGGTGATCGCCGTGGCGGTGTTCACCACGATCCTGGAGCCCACCGACACGGTGGAGGCGGCTGTCCTGTGGCAGATTCCGGCGGTGTCCGCCCTGTGCGCCCTGACCTGCCTGATCTATCCCTGGGACAGGACATTGGGGAAGGCGGAGATGGGAATCCGCACCCTGATCCACTACCTTCTGATCAACGGGATCGTGCTGGGGGCAGGCTTCTGGTTCCACTGGTACCGGATCGACCGGATCCAGAGCGTGGCGGTCATGCTCATCACCATAGCCCTGATCTTCGCCCTGGTATCGGCCGTCACCTGGGCACAGAGGGCGGAGGAGGCGAAGCAGATGAACGAAAGGCTCAGGGAATACCAGGAGAAAAAGGCAAAGGGCGAAATCATGGATTGACAAGCATCCGATTTTACAGTACATTTATAGTTAGAAGGAACAGGAGATTCCTGACAGGGAGTATAGGAGATGAGACTGCGCAACATTACGGGCTCCAGGGAGGCGATCGCCGGGAGCCCTTATGTGGTGCCGGAGGAGCTGACATGCCAGTGCCCCGGCAGATGGAGGGAGATGTTCGGAAATGGAAATCCTATCCACATCGAAATCGGTATGGGAAAGGGGAAATTCATCCATACTATGGCTAAGGGACATCCCCACATCAACTACGTGGGCATCGAGAAATACTCCAGCGTCCTGATCCGGGCCGTCCACAAGATGGAGGCGGAGGAGCTGCCGAACCTGAAGTTCCTGCGGATGGATGCGGAGGACATCGGGAAGGTCTTCGGCGCGGGGGAGGTGGACAGGATCTACCTGAACTTCTCGGATCCCTGGCCCAAGGACAGGCATGCCAAGCGAAGGCTCCCCTCCCGCCAGTTCCTGGCCCGCTTCCGGACGATCCTGGATCCCGGCGGCAGGCTGGAGTTCAAGACGGACAACAGGGAGCTGTTCGACTTCGCCCTGGAGGAGCTTTCGCCCGCGGGGTGGGCGGCCGACGAGGTCACCTACGACCTCCACAGCGACCCGCGCCTGATGGAGGGGAACGTGATGACGGAGTACGAGGAGAAGTTCTCATGTCTGGGGAACCCTATCTGCAAGTACATCTCCCACCCCCGACCGTGAGGGAGCTGTGGGCATGCGACATGGCACCGGAAAGGTGCAGAAAAGAGGTAGAATCATGGAGTACAGATTTACGGCGGACAATTTCGACAAAGAGGTATTGGAGGCCAGCGAGCCCGTGCTGGTGGACTTCTACGCGGACTGGTGCAACCCCTGCAGGATGATG
>CAMTBF010000090.1 GCA_947068385.1 uncultured Lachnospiraceae bacterium | reverse complement strand
CAGAGGACTGAAAATCCTCGTGTCACTGGTTCGATTCCGGTTCTGGGCATTTTTGGTGGATATATAGCATGGAAAGGTACAATTTCGGCCTTTTGATGCTATTTTTTTGTGACAGGATATGCTATAATAAGCTAAATGTGTGTATGAATAATCATTCATTTGGGAGAGGGAACATGGAAGAGAGGCAGACAGGGGAGATGGCAGAGGCAGGAAGGCTTCCGGAGGCAAAAGGACAGGATCCGGAACAGAAGGGCAGGAGGCCCAGGAGCAGGAAGAAGAGATTCATCCTTATCGCATTTCTCCTCATCGTTGTAGCGACATTGGCAGTGGCGGCATATCTTTATTATAGGGGAGTCGTGTACTATCGAACTCATTTTTTCCCGAACACGAAAATAAACGGAATGGATTGCAGCGATATGGAGGCAGCGCCGATCGTCAAGGCGCTGGAGTCCCGGATTGACGGGTATGCGCTGGCAGTGCTGGGCAGGGACTATGAGACAGGGGAGCCGGATGTGGTGCTGGGCGTCATTGCGCCGGAGGATATCCAGCTCCAGTATGTGGGCACCGGAGAGGCTGTGGAGTCGCTGCTGCTTCAGCAGGACGAGTTCTTCTGGATGGAGGCTTACCTGGACGGGCGGTATGACTACGACCTGGAGCAGGAAATGACCTTCGACGAGGATATGCTGGGCAGCCTGGTGAAGTCCTGGGAGGCCTGTAAGAGGAAGAACATGCAGATGCCCCAGGACGCGTATATCAGCGAGTATTCCGAGGAGGCGGGCGGCTATGAGGTCGTCCCGGAGACGGTGGGGACATCCTTTGACGTGCAGAAGGCGATTGCACGGATCGTGGAGGCGGTCAGCGCCCAGGAGGCGGCCATCGACCTGGAGGAGCAGGGATTCTACCAGGAGGCTTCCGTAAAAAGCGATGACGACCGGCTGAACCGCACGGTGGACAATGCCAATAAGTGGCTGGGCACGAAGATCGTCTACGACTGGAACGGGACGGAAGTGGTGGTGGACCGGGAGATTCTGAAGGACTGGGTCTCCATCGAGGACGGGAAGGCCGTCCTGGACGAAGAGGCCGTGGACGCATTCGTGAAGGAACAGGCTGCGGCATATGATACCTATGGGAGAAGGAAAAACTTCATGACCACCTATGGGTATGAGATATCGCTGCCTGGCCGGAACTACGGATGGAAGACAGACGTGGCGGGGGAGAGCAAGGAGCTCACCGCCCTGATATATCAGGGCAGCACCATAGAGAAGGAGCCCCTGTACAGCATCAGGGCCAGGCAGAAGGGCAGCAACGATATCGGGGGCTCCTATCTGGAGGCGGATCTGAACAGCCAGCACCTCTATCTGTATCAGGACGGGAGCCTGGTGCTGGAGACGGATTTCGTATCAGGCACGATGATCTCGGATTTCGGCTGCGTGACGCCGGAAGGGGTGTTCGGCATGCTGTACAAGTCCAGGGACGCGGTGCTGGTAGGCGAGACATACCGCACGCCGGTGAAATACTGGATGCCCTTCTACGGGAATTATGGCCTGCACGACGCCAACTGGAGGGGCGCGTTCGGCGGCGACATCTTTGTGACCAACGGCTCCCACGGATGCATCAACCTGCCCCCCAGCATGGCGGCGCAGATCTACCAGTATGTGTCGGAGGGCTTCCCGGTGATATGCTATTATCCCCAGGGGATCCCGTACATAGGCCCGCCTGCGGAGCCGGAGCCGGAGGGCGGCGTACCGGAGGGAGAGCCGAACCCGGGGGAGGTCCCGATAGCCTAGGCAAGTATGACTCAAGGAAAGAAACGCGGAAATATGGAGAGAAGAATTTCAGGAAGACGGACGGAAAGACAGGCACTGAGGTGGCAGAGGAGGCTGGAGCGCTTCCGCAGGGAGGAGCGGCAGATCCGGGAGATGGCCTCTGACATATTGGAATCCCGCAACTTCAACCGGATGAAGGAGTATGTCCAGCACGGCGACGTGACCGTGAACGCCCATGTGCTGAGCGTGGCCAGGTGCAGCATCGCCCTCAGCGAATATCTGCATATCCGCTGCAGCAGGAGGGAGCTGATCAGGGGAGCGCTGCTCCATGACTATTTCCTCTACGACTGGCACGTTCCCGACAAGGAGAATCCCCATAAGCTGCACGGCTTCTATCATCCGGGCACGGCCCTGCGCAACGCTTCCAGGGAGTACCGGCTCACAGAGCGGGAGCGGGAGATCATCCGGCGGCATATGTGGCCGCTGACCGTGGTGCCGCCCACATGCAGGGAGGCATGGATCGTGACGGCTGCGGACAAGTGGTGCTCCCTGCTGGAGACATTGTATATCTATAAGGGACATGGCCGGGTCCCTGCCAGGTTGAGGAATCATTGAGCGAATTGGAGCATTTGTTTGAAAAATTAACAAAATATGCGGACGGCGGCATCTACCCCTATCACATGCCGGGGCACAAGCGCAGGCCTTTCGGAATGCTTCCCGGGGAATTGAGCAGACTAGATATCACGGAGATAGACGGCTTCGACGACCTGCATCGGCCGGAGGGCATCCTGGACGGCCTGCAGCGCCAGGCCGCCGGGCTCTACGGGGCGGAGGAGAGCTTCTATCTCGTAAACGGGAGCACCTGCGGGATACTGAGCGCGGTGAGCTGCGCGCTGCCCGAGGGAGGGCATATCCTGATGGCGCGCAACTGCCACAGATCGGCCTACCATGCGGTGTATCTGCGGGGCCTGCGGGCCACATATCTGTATCCGCCCTGTCTGGAGGGGTATGACATATATGATGCCCTGGAGCCGGAGGAAGTCCGCCGGGCGCTGGAGCGGGAGCCGGATATCGGGGCCGTGCTGGTGGTATCGCCCACCTATGAGGGGCGGATATCGGACATCCGGGCGATCGCGGACATCGTCCATGAAAAGGGGATTCCGCTGATCGTGGACGAGGCCCATGGCGCGCACCTGGGCCTGGCTGACGGTTTTCCGAAAAACAGCTGCCAGCTGGGGGCCGACCTGGTGATCCACAGCGTGCACAAGACCCTCCCGGCCCTGACCCAGTCGGCGCTGCTCCATGTGAACGGAGGGCGGATAGACAGGGGGCTCCTCAGACGGTTCCTGCGGATATACCAGTCCAGCAGCCCCTCCTATCTGCTGATGGCGGGCATCGACAATGCGCTGCGCTACGTCGGCCTGCAGGGACAGGAGGCCTTCGGGGCCTTCCGGCAGCGGTTCGGGGCCATGCTGGACAGGCTGAGGGGCTGCAGGCATCTCAGGTTCCCGGCGGATGACCGGGACAGGCAGGACGTGGGCAAGCTCCTGGTCTCCACGAAGCAGTCGGGGCTTACCGGGAAGCAGCTTTATGACATCCTGCTGGGGAGATACCATCTGCAGCCGGAGATGGCGTCCACGGGCTTCGTGCTGGCCATGTTCACGGTGAACGACGGGGAGGAGGCATACCGGCGCATGACGGAGGCCCTGCTTGCCGTTGACGAGGCCCTGGAGGAAGGCGTCGCCGATATGCCGGAGGGCGCATGCGGATCTGCCGGACAGGGCAGGGATCCGGGAACCGGGCGGACGGACGCGATTCCCCTGGCGAAGGCCTGGGATATGCCCACGGAGCGGATAGCCCTGGCGGAGAGCGAGGGCAGGCATATCGGAGAGTTCATCAACCTGTATCCCCCCGGCGTGCCCCTGCTGGTGCCGGGGGAGCGGATGACGGGGGAGCTGATCGGAAAGATCTCGGAGGCCGCGCGGCAGGGCCTGGAAGTGCAGGGCGTGGAGATGCGGAGGGGAGCGGAGGGCTCCCGGCCTGGGATGTACGTCCCGGCCATTTCGGAGGAAGCACAGGGCATTTGGAACATAGAGTGAGGATTCTGGAAAAAACGGAGGTTTTGGATATGAGAAGGACGAAGATCATCTGCACCATTGGGCCGGCCAGCGAGAGCGTGGAGCGGCTGCGGGAACTGATGCTGGCGGGAATGAACGTGGCCAGGTTCAATTTTTCCCACGGGACGCATGAGGAACAGCGGGAGAAGTTCAGGAGGGTGGTCCAGGCCAGGGAAGAGCTGGGGCTTCCGGTGGCCACCATGCTGGACACCAAGGGGCCGGAGATCCGCCTCAGGGATTTCGAGGGGGGCAGGGCAGAGCTGGTGAGCGGGCAGCAGTTCGTGCTGACCACGGAGGAGATCCTGGGCACGGCCCAGAGAGCCGCCATTTCCTATAAGAACCTGAAGGACGACATCCAGGTAGGGACCACGATCCTGATCGACGACGGCCTGATCGAGATGACGGTGGAGGAGATAGCGGGGGAGGAGATCGTCTGCCGGGTGGTGAACGGCGGCTTCGTCTCCAACCACAAGGGCGTCAATGTGCCGGGAGCGGTGCTGTCCATGCCCTATATCAGCGATGTGGACAGGGAGGACATCCTGTTCGGCATCGAGACGGGCCATGACATCCTGGCGGCATCCTTTGTCAGGTGCAAGGAAGACATACTTGAAGTCAGGAAGATATTGGAGGAGCATGGCTGCAGCATGAAGATCATCGCCAAGATCGAGAACATGCAGGGCATCCAGAACCTGGAGGAGATCCTGAGCGTCTCCGACGGCATCATGGTGGCCAGAGGGGACATGGGCGTGGAGATCCCCCTGGAGGAGGTGCCGATTCTCCAGAAGAAGATGATCAAGCTGGCCAACGAGCAGGGGAAGCACGTCATCACGGCCACCCAGATGCTGGAGTCCATGATCAAGAACCCCAGGCCCACCAGGGCGGAGACCACGGACATCGCCAACGCCATCTATGACGGCACCACGGCGATCATGCTCTCTGGCGAGAGCGCCGCGGGGAAATATCCTGTGGAAGCGGTGAAGACCATGGCGAAGATCGCGGAATGTGCCGAAAAAGATATTGACTACGGCACCCGGATGCAGTGCCATAGCTGCCAGGAGAGGGACATCACCACGGCGCTGGCCTATGCCACCTGCACGGCCGCCAGGGACCTGAACGCGGCGGCGATCGTCACGGTGACCATGTCCGGCTTTACCGCGGCGGCCATCTCCAGGTTCAAGCCCCAGAGCCATATCATCGGCTGCGCGGTGCAGGAGAGGGTCTGCAGGCAGCTGAACCTCCTATGGGGCGTGACTCCCCTGATGATCCGGGAGGAGGAGAATGCGGAGACGCTGTTCGCCAACGCGGTGGAGGAGGCCAGGAAGGCCGGCCATGTGAAGAAGGGCGACATAGTCGTGATCACCGCGGGCGTGCCGCTGGGGATGGCGGGCACCACGAACATGATACATGTAGTCGAGGTCGGATAGGGCATGGGAAAAATAATATGCCTGATGGGAAAGAGCTGTGCCGGAAAGGACACCATCTATAAACGGCTGCTGGCGGACAGGGAGCTGAACCTGAGGAAAATCGTGCCTTACACCACCAGGCCCATCCGGGAGGGGGAACGGGAGGGCGTGGAATACTTCTATACGGACGAGGAGGGCTTCCTGCGGCTCAAGGGCCAGGGCAGGGTCATCGAGGACAGGGCCTATCACACCTACCACGGCCTGTGGCGGTATTTCACCGTGGACGACGACCAGCTGCGGGACAGGGACAGGAGCTGTCTGATGATCGGGACGCTGGAGGCCTACCGGAAGCTCCAGGATTATTTTGGGGTGGACAGACTGCTGCCGGTAATGGTAGAATTGGAGGACGGGCTGCGGCTCCAGAGGGCCCTGGCCAGAGAGCTTTCCCAGGAATGCCCCAGGTACGGGGAGATGTGCCGCAGGTTCCTGGCGGACAGCGAGGACTTTTCCGAGGAGAAGATAGCCCAGGCGCATATTTCCAGACGTTTCGTGAACGATGACCTGGAGCGGTGCCTTGATGAGATCAGAGAGTATATCAGGGAGGCAGGCATATGGACATAAAGGTGACACAGGTAGGCCAGAGCGCTCCGGTGGAGCAGGTGCAGAACGTGCAGCCTGCGGACGGCAGCTTTAAATTCATGCTTGCCAGCCATGTGGAGGGGGCCGAGCTCCAGGCCAGGCTCCAGACCCTCATGGAGGAGATCACCATGCAGGGGGACAGGCTGGCCAAGCGCCGGGACGTGAAGGACATGAAGCACTACCGGAGGCTGGTGAAGGAGTTCATGAACGAGGTGGTGACCCATTCCCATGCCTTTTCCAGGGAGAACTTTCTGGACAGGAGGGGGCGGCACAGGGTCTACGGGATCATCCGGCTGGTGGACGAGAACCTGGACAGCCTGGCCCAGGAGCTGATGAAGGACGAGCAGGACCATCTGGCGATCCTGAATACGATTGGGGAGATCCGGGGATTGCTGTTGGATATTTTTACATGAGGGGGAGCTGTCGGGACGGGAACCGGCAGCGCGATCGACAAAGGGGGTATGGATCATGGCGGGATTTCGCGATGTCATAGGACAGGAACAGATAAAGGAGCATCTGCAGGGGGCGCTTTCCACGGGGAAGATTTCCCACGCTTACATCATCAACGGGGAGAAATCCTCCGGAAAGGAGTTCATCGCCAGGGTGTTCGCCATGGCGCTGCAGTGCGAGAGGGGCGGGGAGGAGCCCTGCCAGGAATGCCATTCCTGCAGGCAGGCCCTGTCGGGGAACCAGCCGGACATCATACGGGTGTCCCATGAAAAGCCGAACACCATCAGCGTGGACGATATCCGTGCCCAGGTGAACGGGGACATCGCGGTGAAGCCCTACAGCAGCCCGTATAAGGTCTATATCATAAACGAGGCGGAGAAGATGACGGTGCAGGCCCAGAACGCCCTGCTGAAGACCCTGGAGGAGCCCCCGGCCTATGCGGTGATTATGCTGCTCACCGCCAATGTGAACAGCCTCCTGCCCACGATCCTCAGCCGCTGCGTGGTGCTGAACATGAAGCCGGTGGCGGACGGCGTGATAAAGGACTATCTGTGCAGGCAGCTGGCGGTGCCGGACTACAAGGCGGAGGTCTGCGCGGCCTTCGCCAGGGGGAACGTGGGCAAGGCCAAGATGCTGGCCACCAGCGAGGAGTTCGAGAACGTGAAGGCGGAGGCCCTGGCGCTGCTGAAGTACATACAGGACATGGACCTGAACGAGATCGTGGCGGCGGTGAAGAAGATCACGGAGTACAAGCTGGAGATCAAGGATTACCTGGACATCTGCGCCATCTGGTATCGGGACGCGCTGCTGTTCAAGGCCACCAGCGACATGAACCATCTGATCTTCCGGGAGGAGATCCAGGCGCTGCGCAGGACTGCCCAGCGCAGCAGCTACGAGGGCATCGAGAACATCATAAAGGCGCTGGACACCGCCAAAAGACGGCTGGACGCCAATGTGAACTTCGAGCTGGTCATGGAGCTCCTGATGCTGGCCATCCAGGAGAACAGCTGAATGGTGAAATTCCATTATTAACTATGGCCTTTTGGGGCAGGATGTGTTAGAATAGCACTGCATCCAATGAGAGGGCATTTTTATACAGGAATACGGCTTATGCCAAAGTGAGGTAGATAGATGGTTAGAGTGATAGGCGTTAGGTTCCGGACGGCGGGCAAGATCTATTTCTTCGATCCGCTGCAGTTTGAGATAAAAAAAGGCGACCATGTGATCGTGGAGACGGCCAGGGGCATCGAGTTCGGCACTGTGATGGCGGGCGCCATGGAGGTCTCCGAGGAGAAGGTGGTGCAGCCCCTGAAGCCCGTGATCCGCATCGCGAACCAGCGGGACGTGGAGCAGGAGGCCGCCAACCGGGGCAAGGAGAAGGAGGCATTCCGGATATGCCTGGAGAAGATCCGCGACCATGGGCTGGAGATGAAGCTGATCGACGCGGAATATACCTTCGACAACAATAAGGTGCTGTTCTACTTTACGGCTGACGGCCGGATCGACTTCCGGGAGCTGGTGAAGGACCTGGCCAGCGTCTTCAAGACCAGGATAGAGCTGCGCCAGATAGGCGTCCGGGACGAGACGAAGATCGTGGGGGGCATCGGCATCTGCGGCCGCCCGCTGTGCTGCCACAGCTACCTGGCGGATTTCGTCCCCGTGTCCATCAAGATGGCAAAGGAGCAGAACCTGTCCCTGAACCCGGCGAAGATATCCGGCGTGTGCGGCAGGCTCATGTGCTGCCTGAAGAACGAGGAGGAGACCTACGAGGAGCTGAACAGGCGGCTTCCCGGCATCGGGGATCCGGTCACCACGGAGGAGGGCCAGAAGGGCACGGTGCAGAGCGTCAACGTGCTGCGCCAGCTGGTGAAGGTGGTCATAGACGCGGGGGACGAGAAGGAAATCAAGGAATATCCCGTGGAAAAGCTCCATTTCAGGCGCAGGCACAGCAAGAAGGAGAAGATGGAGCTGTCCAAGGAAGAGCTCCAGGAGCTGGAGCGCCTGGAGGAGGAAGAGTGGCAGCGGCAGGAGCAGGAGCTGATGAACAGGGCGGAGGAGGCCCAACGGCAGAATGCCAGGAACAGGCAGGGCAGCCGCAGGCAGTCCGCCCAGCAGGGCGGCGAGGGCCAGAGGCCGCTCCTCCAGCGCACGGACGCCGACCGCAGGCCCGGCCAGCGCCCCGAGGGCAGGCAGGGACAGCGCGGAGGCGGACAGCAACGGCAGGGGGGCAGGCGCTTCGAGGCGGAGCAGAGGCAGCAGGCCCAGCGCCCCGGGACGAAGCAGCAGACGGATGAGCGCTCCGGCAACAGGCGCCGCCACGACACGCCCAGGCATCAGAACAGGAACCGCCAGAACAGCCAGAACCAGGGAAACCGTGAGAACAACCAAAATGGAAAGAACCGCTATGACAACAGGAACAGACGGGAAGGGAGATCCCCGGAGGGACAGCGGGGGGCCGGAGACGGCCAGGCTTAAAGAGGGAGAGCGCATCGACGACCTGGAGCGGAACGGCTACCGCATCATCCAGCATCCGGAGAGATTCTGCTTCGGGATGGACGCGGTGCTCCTGACGGGCTTCGCCCGGGCAAGGGCGACGGACAGGCTGCTGGACCTGGGCACCGGCACGGGGATCATCCCCCTGCTGATGGAGGCCAAGTACCGCTGCGCCCATCTGACAGGGCTGGAGATCCAGGCCGACAGCGCGGACATGGCGGCCAGGAGCGTGGCGCTCAACGGCCTCTCGGACAGGATAGACATCGTCACAGGAGACATCAAAGAAGCAGACAGTCTGTTCCCGTCTGCTTCTTTTGACTGTGTCACATGCAACCCGCCCTATATGATCGGGCAGCACGGGATCGCCAATCCGGAGGCCCCGAAGGCCATCGCCCGGCATGAGATCCTCTGCACCTTCGAGGATGTGGCCCGGCAGACCGGGAAGCTCTTGCGGCCCGGGGGGCATTTCTTCCTGGTGCACAGGCCCTTCCGGCTGGCGGAGGTCATAGTGACGCTGGCGCGGCATGGGCTGGAGCCCAAGCGGATGCAGCTTGTATACCCCTATGTGGACCGGGAGCCCAACATGGTGCTGCTGGAGGCCGTGCGGGGCGGGCGGGCCAGGATGACGGTGGAGAAGCCCCTGATCGTGTTCCGGGAGCCGGGGGTGTACATGCCGGAGATCAGGGAGGTCTACGGATATTGAGGCGGCGGCTGCGGGGCGCAGCGCCGGAAGGGAGGGGAAATGGCGGGAACGTTATATCTATGTGCCACGCCCATCGGGAACCTGCAGGACATGACGCCCAGGGTCGTGGAGACCTTGCGGGCGGTGGACGTGATCGCGGCAGAGGATACGCGCAACAGCGTCAGGCTGCTGAACCATTTCGACATCCATACGCCCATGACCAGCTACCACGAGCACAATAAGGTGGAGAAGGCAAGGCTGCTGGTGGGAAGGCTCCTGGCCGGGGAGGACGTGGCCCTGGTCACGGACGCGGGGACGCCTGCCATCTCGGATCCCGGGGAGGTGCTGGTGGCCATGTGCCAGGAGAGCAATGTGCCGGTGACCAGCCTGCCGGGGCCGGCGGCCTGCATCGTGGCCCTGACCCTGTCCGGCCTGCCCACCAGGCGCTTCTGCTTCGAGGGCTTCCTGCCCAGGGAGAGGAAGGAGCGGCGGGCCGTGCTGGGGGAGCTGGCGGGGGAGCCCCGCACCATGGTCCTCTACGAGGCGCCCCACCATTTGAAGGGGACGCTGGCGGAGCTGCTGGAGGCCCTGGGGGACAGGCGGGCCACCC
>CAMTBF010000089.1 GCA_947068385.1 uncultured Lachnospiraceae bacterium | reverse complement strand
CACTTTTACGGAAGTATATAATGGCTGTTCCATGGTTGTTCTCCTTGGTCTTGTCGATGGTCAAGAGTATGACGCGATTTCGTGTGCCTTGCGTACAGGAATCCAGAAACCGACATAAATCCCTACGCTCCAACATTATACCACAATACCATATTTCTATGCAAGCATAGTTTGCCAGTTTTCGGACACTGGTTTCGGTGGTTTCGGATGGCTTCCGGACAAAGGGCGGATCGGGAGAAAGGGGACAGAAAGGCCGCGATGCTTGTTTGGGGCACCGCGGCCTAGTGGGCCAGGTATTAAGATATCATTGCGCACCGGGATCAAGGCCCTCCTGCTGGGCGGCCTCCTGCTGGGCGGCAAGATCGCGTTCCGTGATCTCCCATGCCTGCTGCGCCAGGATGGCCTCATAGTCAGGATTCGCGAAGAACGCGGCATCATGCTGGCAATGCGGGGTCTCCGACCCGTTCGCCGGGTCTCCCTCAGGCGTGATGGCGGCGGAGCCCTGCAGAAGGGAAGGGTCTTCCTGGAACGGCAGCTCCAGATTGCCCGGTACCTTCATCGGGCATTCAGGGCTTGCAGGCAGCAGGTCGTAATTACAGACATCCCCCACATAATGGATGTTGCAGGGATCCGTAGGGGCCGTCCCCGCGGCAAAGTATTCGCCCCTTGTAGCAGTGCAGACGCCCGGGATAGGCTGCAGGCCCGACATGGTGCACACCTCCGCCCGGACGATGCCCTGGGGCGTGGTGAACTTCTCGTCGGGCAGGTTCTCGTGGACGCGCTTCATGATGGCAGTCCAGAGGGTCTTGGACAGGTCCACCTCCCTGCCGGGCCTCTCGGTGCGCATGTGCACGTTGTTGTCATACCCGGACCAGACGCTGCAGGTGTAGTAGGGCGTGAAGCCGGCGAACCATACATCGTTGTAATCCGTGGAGGTGCCGGTCTTGCCTGCGATGGCCATGGTAGAGCTGAAATTACAGCTTGTCCCCGTACCGCCTGCACCCCTTATCACGTCCACCATGGCATCGGTCAGCAGGAAAGCGGTGGTCTCCTTGATGACCTGCTTAGAGGTGGGATTGGTATTGTCCAGGAGGACATCGCCGTCCGTATTGGTGACCCTGGTGTAGAGCTTGGGCTCTATATAAGCTCCCATATTGGCGATGGTCGCATAGCCGGCCGTCAGCTCCAGCGGCGTGGCGCCGTAGGTCAGCCCGCCCAGAGCCAGCGTCTGGTTGATATCCGTATAGAAGCGTTCCTCCCCGGTGGAGTCCCTGAGCCATACGCCGTCCGTCAGGGTGGTGAAGCCGAAGTTCAGCAGGTAGTCATAGCCCAGCTGGGGCGTGATGACAGTCTCGGTCTTGGCGGCGACGATGTTCAGCGACTCCCGGATGCCGTCCCGGATGGAGTTGATGCCCTTGTAGCCGCTGTACCAGTTCCTGCAGGGCGTGCCGTCGCTGAAATTGAAGGGAGCGTCAAGGTAGGGGGTGGCCAGTGTCTGCCCCGCGCTGTCCAAGGCAGGGGCGAAGGCCGCCAGCACCTTGAAGGTGGAGCCGGGGGAGCGCATGGCGTCCGTGGCCCGGTTCAGGGTCCGGCGTCCCTCCTTTGCGCCGCGTCCGCCTACGATGGCCACCACATAGCCGGTGGACTGGTCCTGGATGGTCATTGCGGCCTGGGGCTGGGCGGTCATGGAGACGGTCTCCAGATAGTTGTCCTCCCTGTCGGCGATCCCCAGATCCGCCAGCACGGCGCTGCGGTAGGTGGCGATGGCCTCATAGGCCGCGTCCTGGGAGCTGAATATCAGGTTGAAGCTCCTGTCTATATTGTCCTTGAACCAGGTCATCATGTTCTCTTTGCTGAAATTGTACTGCTGGTCATCCGCGCCGTAGACGGTGAGGGCATAGTTCAGGTACCAGTATACGTTCTCGGGGAAGTTCTCCGGGTTGGAGAATTCCTCGTCACAGATGGTCTGGATGGTGGGATCCATGGTGGACTCGATGCGCAGGCCGCCGGAGGTCAGCAGGGTCTCCGCCATGGACTCGCTGTATCCGGCGATGTTGATCAGGTCTTCCCGCACCTGCTCGTACACCGCGTCCGAGAAATAGGAGCCCGCGGTGGTGTTGACGGCGGTCTGGACATCCAGGTCATGGAGCTCTATGCGGTTATATACGGCCTGCGTATCCGCGATGGCCTCCTCGTACTCGGCATCCGTGATGAACTCCAGCTCCAGCATCTTGTCCAGGCATTTCAGCCGGCGCTTGGCATTCGACTCAGGAAAGCGGATGGGGTCGAGGCCCGTGGGGTTCTGGGTGATGGAGGCGATGACGGCGCATTCCGACAGGGTCAGGTCGCTGCAGGATTTGCCGAAGTACCGCTGGGAGGCGGACTCCACGCCCAGGGTGTTCTGCCCCAGGTTGATGGCGTTCATGTAGCGCAGCAGCACCTCCTCCTTGGTGAACTTCTCGGAGATCGCCAGGGCCAGGTACTGCTCCTGGAACTTGCGCTTGAACATCTTGACCATGTTCCCGTTTTCCTCGGTCCATGTGGTGAAGATGGTGTTCTTCAGAAGCTGCTGGGTGATGGTGCTGGCACCCTCCTTGTCCTTGCCCATGGACTGTATGAAGTGCACGGCCGAGCGGACGATTCCCTCGAAATCTACGCCATTGTGCTTGTAGAAGCGCTCGTCCTCCAGAGCCACGAAAGCATCCCCCAGATGCTTGGGGATGAGGTCCATGCTGTTGATTTGGATCCGGTTGGAGTTCATGCTGACATACTGGTCGATTTCGTTGCCCTCGCAGTCGTACACGATGGTGGCTTCCCCCGTGGCGACCACATCGCTTAAGTGGATCTGCGGGGTGGAGGCCAGGATGCCCTTGTAGGCGCCCAGCCCTGCGCAGACGACGCAGATCGCGATGCCGATGACGGCGGCCAGGGCAAGCTTCACCACGGTCAGTATGAGCTTGCGCCCCAGCTTCTTTGTCTTAGAGTTAAGTGCCCTCTGCTTGGCACGGACACCTCTTTTTCCATAGTTCATTTGATTCGCCTTTCTGCCGATGCGCTTTGGAAGGGCTAGGTGCGCATTCGCATATTTAACTCATTATACCAAAAAGTATTATGTAAATAAAGGATTTCTTTTTCTTCTTAATAATTGTTTCACATTTTAGACATATTATGCTATTCTAGATAGAAGAAAGGCAGAATGACAGAAAAATAAGATGGGAAACGGGGAAGATATATGGAAAGTGGAAGAGAGGGCTCCTACCGCGTGCTCCTTGCGGGCGGAGAGGGAGAGTATGTGGAGAAGAAGTCCCGCTTCATCGCCACGCTGCGGGCATGTGAGAGCGAGGAGGAGGCGGTGCGCTTCATCGAGGAGATGAAGAAGAAATACTGGGACGCCAGGCACAACTGCTCCGCCTTCGTGATAGGCAGCAGGGCGGAGCTGACCCGCTGCAGCGACGACGGGGAGCCCTCCGGGACGGCGGGGCGGCCCATGCTGGAGGTGCTGACGGGGGAGGGGCTCCGCAACGCGGCGGTGGTGGTCACCAGGTACTTCGGCGGGGTGCTGTTAGGCACCGGGGGCCTGGTCCGGGCCTACACCCAGGCCGTGAAGGAGGGCCTGAGGAACTGCCAGGTGGGCAGGATGCGCCCGGGCTATGAGGCTGTGGCGGAGGCGGACTACGGCGACATAGGCAAGGTGCAGTACCTGCTGAAGGAGAGGGGCATAGAGCCATTGTCCGCGGACTACGGGCAGAATGTGGCCCTGCGGCTGCATATTCCCGCGGAGGCGCTGGGCATACTGAAGAAGGAGCTGGCGGACGCCACCAGCGGGCGGGTGGGCCTGGCGGGACTGAAAGAGATTTATTACGTTGACAAAGAGGCGTTCTAAAGTTAAAATGGGAATGTCAGGGACGCAGGACGGGCCCTGGCGAATATAGCATTTCGAAAGGTGGTGGTTTTAGGATGAAGAGTACGAAAATGAGCAGCGACAACCCTCTTCCTGGTCGAAGTAGCCGGAAAAATCTAAAACCACATAAGGAGAAATGCTATGGAGAGAAGAATCGAATTAGAGGAACTTAAGCGACTCCTTGCCGCCAGGAAGTATACGAATATCCGTCAATTCCTTGTCGAACTCAACGAGGCGGACATCGCGTTCCTGATGGAGGAGCTGGAGGACGAGGAGAGGCTGAAGGTGTACCGCATCCTGCCAAAGGACCTGGCGGCGGACGTGTTCTCCTATCTGGAGTTCGACAGCCAGGAGGCCATCATCACCTCCCTGTCCGACAGGGAGGCCGGCAGCGTCATCGACAATCTGATGGCGGACGATGCCGTGGATTTCCTGGAGGAGATGCCCGCAAACGTGGTGGAGCGGCTGCTGGCCAATGCCAACCCGGAGACCCGCCAGGCCGTGAACCAGCTTCTGCGCTATCCGGAGGATTCCGCGGGGAGCATCATGACCGTGGAGTACGTGTCCCTGAAGGAGAGCCTGACGGTGGATCAGGCCATAGAGCGGATCCGGGCCGTGGGGCTGGACAGCGAGACCATCAATATCTGCTATGTGCTGGACGCCAGGAGGCAGCTGGTGGGCACGGTGGCGCTGCGCTATCTCCTGCTGAGCCGGGGGGACGAGCGGATCGCGGACATCATGCACGAGAACGTGATCTCCATCCACACCCTCATGGACCAAGAGCAGGTGGCGGAGCAGTTCAAGAAATACGACTTTACCGCCATGCCGGTGGTGGACAATGAGAACCGCCTGGTGGGCATCATCACGGTTGACGACATCGTTGACATCATGGAGGAGGAGACCACCGAGGACATGGAGAAGATGGCGGCCATCGTGCCCAGCGACAAGCCCTACATGCGGACGGGGGTGGGGGAGACCTTTCAAAAGAGGATTCCCTGGCTGCTCCTGCTGATGGTGTCGGCCACCTTCACCGGGGCGATCATCTCCTCCTTCGAGGATGCCCTGAGCGCCTGCGCGGTGCTGGTGGCATTCATCCCCATGCTCATGGATACGGGAGGGAACGCGGGGGGCCAGGCCAGCGTGACGGTGATCCGCGGGCTTTCCCTGGGGGAGATCACCTACCGGGACGTGCCCAGGGTAGTATGGAAGGAGGTCAGGGTGTCCATCCTCTGCGGCGGGACCCTGGCGGCGGCGAACTTCGCCAAGCTGATGCTGTTCGACCGGGTGGGGCTGATGGTGGCCTTTACGGTGTGCCTGACTTTGGTGGCGGCTGTGCTGATGGCCATGCTGGTGGGCTGCCTGCTGCCGATCGGGGCCAAGCGGATCGGCTTCGACCCGGCGGTGATGGCCAGCCCCTTCATCACCACCATCGTGGACGCGCTGTCGCTACTGGTGTATTTCCGGTTCGCGGCGCTGCTGTTGGGTATTTGATGCTTGGTATTTGATATAGAAGGTTTAGGGAATTCATTTTGCGGAATATTGCGGAATAGAGGATATTTGCGGGGTGGTAGAAAGATACCACCCCCTTTTTCGTGGGTGGTAGGGGAAATCGTCTTGCAGATGGCAGGGTGTTTTCGGTAAAATGATGGTATCTGCAGATGCGAAGCTAAAATAAAAAGAAAGGTGGGAGCGGGATGAAAAAATTTTTGGGAAAAATGGGGAAGGTACTGAAATGCAGATGGCTGTGGTCAGCGCTGGGGATTGCCTGGGTTCTGTACTTAGGTCTGGGGATATATGGAGGGCCTCACAGAGTGTGGGAAATTTTCCGCTATTGTGACACATGGGTCCCTATGCTCCAGTTTTTTATCATTGTACTGATTCTGTACCAGGCCGGAATGGAAAAGGATTTCTTCCGGGGCTTAGCCAGGGCCTTTGGCAGGAAAGGAAAAGGATGCTCCAGAATGGAGCTGCAAAGGTCTGTGGGGGCGGTCCAGTGTGTGGAGAAGGCGGCTGTGGTGGCCTGTATCATCACATTCCTGATGAACTTTATGGATATGTTTACCGGTGGGTTTTCCAGAACTACGCTGGAAAATGCGGATCTTTTTTTCACGGTAGTCTCTTTCCTTACGGTAATGATGAGCGGTGATATCCTGTTCACAGCAGTTCTCATTCTCCTGCTGATGCCTGTGAAGTTCAGGCTGGAGCGGATGGTAATCTCCTACATGGAGGAGCCCCAGGACAGCCAGGCGGAAAGGGCGGAAGCGGATGGCCAGAGAGTCTACTTTGGGCTTAGAGCCATGGGGCTTACGGACAGGGAGGCCGAGGTGGCCAGGCTGGCGGCAGGCGGCATGAGCAACCGGGAGATCGGAAAGGAGCTTTACATCGCGGAGGGGACTGTGAAGAAGCATATGACCCACATCCTGGAGAAGGCGAAATGTGGGGACAGGGAGGCCTTGGCGGAGCAGGTAAAAAGAATCTAATCTAAAAAGCACAGGCCGCCTCATCTGCTATCTGATGGGGCGGTCTGTGTTGTAACGCTTTGATAAAAGAGATTAAGTCAAGGTGGCGTTAAGCGGTTTCAAACCGCAAAGGCACTGTGTTCTGTGCACCCTCCTGGGTCAGGAAATCATACTGGGACATGTACAGCTCGTAGTAAGCGCCCTCCTGGGCCAGCAGCTCCTCGTGGGTGCCCCGCTCCAGGATGCCGCCCTTGTCGATGTACATGATGCAGTCGGCATTCTTGATCGTGGACAGCCTGTGGGCGATGATGAAGGAGGTACGGCCTTTCAGCAGCTCGTTCAGGCCCTTCTGCAGCAGGATCTCCGTCTCCGTGTCGATGCTGGAGGTGGCCTCGTCCAGGATCAGTATCTTGGGGTCGGCCAGCAGCGCCCTGGCGAAGGAGATCAGCTGCCTCTGGCCCGCGGAGAGCCGGCTTCCACGCTCGTTCACCTCTGTGTAGTAACCATTCTCCATCTGGGAGATGAAATCATGGGCGCATACGGTCTTGGCGGCGGCGATGACCTCATCGTCCGTGGCGTCCAGCTTCCCGTAGCGGATATTGTCCATGATGGTGCCGGAGAAGATGAAGCTGTCCTGCATCATCACGCCCATCTGGGAGCGCAGGGAGCGGATCGTCACCGTAGCGATGTCCGTGCCGTCGATGAGCACCTGCCCGGAATCCACATTGTAGAACCGGGAGATCAGGTTCACGATGGTGGACTTTCCGGCTCCGGTAGGCCCTACGAAGGCATAGGTCTGCCCCTGCTTGGCGGTGAAGTTGATGCTGTCCAGGATCCTGTGCCCCTCCTCATAGCTGAAGCACACGTCCTTGAATTCCACCTGGCCCCTGATGGGCGGCATCTCCGCAGCACCCTCCGCGTCCTTCACCAGGACGGGCTCATCGATGGTCTCGAAGATGCGCTCCAGGTAGGAGATGGCGGTCAGCAGCGAGTTGTAGAAACTGGCCAGGGTGTTGATCGGGGCCCAGAACCGCCCGATGTAGGCGGTGAAGGCGATCAGCACGCCCACGGTCAGCGTGGCGTCCGGGGCCAGGATCCAGCGGATGCCCAGCACGTAGATGAAGGAGGTGGTGATGATGGATATCATGTCCACGCTGGGCCCTAAGGTAAAGTTGTACAGGATCGCGTTCATCCAGGACTTCCTGTAATTGCCGCTTAAGTTGTTGAAAATCTGGTTGTTCTCGTTCTCCCGGACAAAGGACTGGGTGACCCGGATGCCGTTGATGCTCTCGGCGATGTAGGCATTCAGGTTGCTCTGCTTGTTGGACTGGATCTGCCAGGCCTTGCGCTGCCGCTTCTTGATGAAGACTATCACCAGCGCCAGGGCAGGCAATCCGCAGAGGCAGACCAGAGTCAGCCTGGTGTCGCAGAAGAGCATGAACAATATAATGAAGATAAGGTTGCACAGGTCCGTGATGGTATTCACGATACCGTTGCTCAGCAGGTCGCTCAAGCTGTTCACATAGTTCACCACGCGCACCTGTATCTTTCCATGGGGCCTGTCATCGTAGTAGGAGAAGGGCAGCTCCTGCAGATGATTGAAGATATCCGTGCGGATGGCATGTATGATGTTCTGGCCCACGTTGCTCATGATCTTGATCTTGAAGCGCATGGCGATGCCGGAGAAGGCGGCCACCGCCAGGGTCAGCATGCTCACGGCCACGATTCCCCTCATGTCCTTGCCTGGGATATAGATATCCATGATCCTCTGGAAGAAGATGGGCACCAGCATGGTGGCCGCGGAGGCGCTGAGCATCAGGACGATGACGCCTGCCATTTTCGTTTTGTAAGGGGAGACATAGGCTCCCAGACGTTTCAGCTGCCGGACGTCAAAGCTGTCTTCCAGCACCTCGTCCATATCATATCGATTGCGTGCCATAATTATATACCTTTCTGCGCGCTTTGGCGCGCTCTGTTCCCTTCGTTACGCGATATGTTTTTTCTGCAGAAGCTCCTGGGGAATCTCCCCGTACTGGTTGTGGAAGGCCTTTGCGTAATAGCCGTCCTTAGCCAGCAGCTCGCTGTGGGTGCCCCGCTCGATGATCCGCCCGCCGTCCATGACCAGTATCAGGTCCGCATCCTTGATGGAAGAGATGCGGTAGGCGATGATGAACACGGTACAGCCCTCCTTGATGCTCTTGAGCTGCTTCTGGATATAGCTCTCCGTCTCCATGTCCACGGCCGACGTGGTGTCGTCCAGGATCAGGATGGAAGGATCCTTCAAAAGGGCCCTGGCCAGGGAGATGCGCTGCTTCTGGCCGCCGGAGAGCCCCATGCCCCGCTCGCCTACGATGGTGTCGTAGCCGTCCGGCATGGCGTTGATGAAGTGGTTGGCATCCGCCATAATCGCGGCCTTCTTCACCTGCTCGAAGCTGCAGTCCGGCCTGCCGTAGGCGATGTTGCCCTCTATGGTGTCGGAGAAGAGGAACACGTCCTGCATGGCCATGCCGATGTTGTCCCGCAGATTGTACAGGTTCATGTCCCGGACGTCCGTGCCGTTCACCAGCACCTGCCCGGAGGTGGCGTCATAGAACCGGCACAGCAGGTTCATCAGCGTGGACTTGCCGGAGCCCGTGGAGCCGATGATGCCTACGGTCTGCCCGGCCTCCACCCGGAAGTTGATGTCCTTTATGATGTCCTCGTCGCCGTCGCTGTAGGCCACGCCCTTGAATTCCACTTCGCCGCGGATCTTCTCATGGGGATAGCCGAAGGTATCCGCATGGTTCCAGGCAAAGCGGGGCGTGCGCACCTTGGGCTCCTCGCTGTAAGTGGCGTAGATCTTCTCCACGGAGGTGACGAAGTTCTGGATATCGTTCACCCACCAGCCTGCCATGCGCAGGGGGGCGTTCAGCATCCAGAGGTATCCGTTGACCTTTACCAGGTCTCCCATGGTGACCTCCCCCTGGATGACCATGTACCCGCCGTAGAGCATCAGGATGACGGTGAGGGCGTAGGCCAGGATTTCAAAAATAGGAACGTATTTCATCCAGACGCGGGAGCCCTTGATCTGGGCGTCCCGGAACCGGTCGTTCTCTATCTGGAACTTGCCCTTCTCGTACTCCTCCTTGGCGAAGGCCTTCACCACCCGGTTGCCGCTGATGTTCTCCTGGACGAAGGCGTTCAGCGAGGAGAAGCAGTTGCGGTTGCGCTGGAAAGCGGGCTTCACCTCCCTGGACTGCTTGAAGGTGGAGATGGCCGTGAAGGGCAGCACCACCAGCATGCACAGGGCCATCTTCGGGCTCACGGTGAAGATCATCACCAGCGCGAAGATGAACAGCAGCACGTTCTGGTACACCGCGTAGATGACATAGGCCACGAAATACCGGACGGCGTCCATGTCTCCCGTCTGGCGGCTCATCAGGTCGCCGGTGCGCTTCTTATTATAAAAGCTGAAGTCCTCCTCCAGCAGCTTCTTGTACACGGTGCTGCGCATGTCGTAGAGGACGCCCTGGGAAGCCGTCTCGAACATGAGCTGGTACAGGAAGCGCAGGACGCAGTTGAGCAGCGTGATCCCCACCAGGCATGCAATCAGCTTGGGCAGCAGGTCATAGTTCCCTGCCTGGATGACCTCATCCACCATGATGCCCGATATGTAGGGGTTGACGATGGACAGGGCCGCGATGACCGTGGTCAGGAACAGGCCGCCGATCATCAGTTTCTGGTACTTCTTCAAGAAGCCGTAGAACCATTTGATAGGTGTCATATGCAAATCCTCCCCGGAACGCCTGTGTGGTTTTTTTGGCATTCC
>CAMTBF010000088.1 GCA_947068385.1 uncultured Lachnospiraceae bacterium | reverse complement strand
CGCCTCCACCGGACGTTATCCGGCATCCTGCCCTGTGAAGCCCGGACTTTCCTCAGGCCCCTTTACGGGAGCCCGCGACCGTCTATCCTACTCACCGCTTCCTAATAATAGAATCAAAAACAGATTCTATTATCCAAGGTCTATAATAGAATCAAAAAACAGATTCTATTATCCAAGGTCTATTATAACGGCAGACGCCCGAAATTACAAGAGCAAAATCAGGCGCTGACGCAAAAGCGATTACAGGCGGCCGGACGCCGTCACACATTGAAGCAGCTCCCTCCCACGAACTCCCTGCAGATGGAATTGACCGGCAGGCTCTCGCTGGGCACGCAGAGGAAGTAGTCCAGGAACTTCAGGAGCCGCTTGGCCTCGTAATACTCCGGCTCCCCCTTGGGGATCTGGAACAGCAGAGGCTCCGCGAAGGTCTTCAGCATGGCCAGCTCGTAGACGAGCGCCGAGTTGAACATGGCGTCCGCCTCCTCCTGGAAGGGGAAGATGTTCTCCTCCTCCCCCCTGCGCACGGAGGGCCACA
Source organism: uncultured Lachnospiraceae bacterium (assembly GCA_947068385.1). Classification (GTDB taxonomy): domain Bacteria; phylum Bacillota; class Clostridia; order Lachnospirales; family Lachnospiraceae; genus Acetatifactor. The sequence goes on along the minus strand of CAMTBF010000088.1, from coordinate 9,633 downwards.
TCTGGATCGTCCTCTGGGCGCTGGAGCCCCTGGTGCGGGCATCCCGGACCATCCTGCGCAGCAGCCTGCCGTCGGTGGTGGGGATGCGGTTGTGGGCGTCTATGTTCAGGGTGGTCAGGGCGCTGATGTAGATTTTGTACTTGCTCTCCTCCGGCAGGGCGTAGGACATCCTCTCGTTGAGCCCGTGGATCCCCTCGATGACGAGTATGTCGTCCTCCCCCAGCTGCAGGAAATCCCCCCTGTACTCCCGCTGGCCCACCTTGAAATTGAACGCCGGCAGCTCCACCCGCTCCCCGGCCAGGAGCTTCACCATGTTCTCGTTGAACAGCTTCACGTCTATGGCTTCCAGGCATTCGAAATTGTAGTCCCCCTTCTCGTCCCTGGGGGTGTCCTCCCTGTTCACGAAATAATTGTCCAGGGCGATGGGATGCGGCACCTTGCCCAGGGTGCGCAGCTGGATGGAGAGCCTGTGGGAGAAGCTGGTCTTGCCCGAGGAGGAGGGGCCCGCGATCATGACGAACTTCACGTTCTCCCTGCCGGCGATGTCCTTCGCGATCTCCCCGATCATCCGCTCCTGCTTCGCCTCCTGGACCAGAATCAGGTCGCTGACGGAGCCGCTGCAGATCTGCTCGTTCAGGTCCCCCACGGTCTCGATGCCCGCCGTCCTGCCCCAGCTCTTGGCGGTCTCCATGGTGTCGAACAGCTTCCTGCTCTCGCCGAAGGGCTCCAGCACCGTAGGGTTGGACTCAGGCGGCAGCACCAGCATGAAGCCCTCCTCATAGGGGATCACGTCATACCACTTGATATATCCCGCGTTGGGCAGCATATATCCGTAATAATAGTCATAATACCCCTCGATTTCGTATATGTTCACCGTAGAGCCCATGCGGAACCGGAACAGCTTCACCTTGTCCTCCATGCCCTTCTCCCGGAACAGCTCTATGGCGTCGTCCAGGGGGTAGGATTTCTTCATGAAAGGCGTCCCCGCCTCCACCAGCTCCCCCATCCTGCGCTTGATGCGCCCGGCGTTCTCCTCCGTGGCGGCCACCGTCCCCAGGGTATTGATGTACAGCCCCCGCCCGATGGAGAACTCCACGCAGCTCTTTCTGGCCGCCTCTGCCCCGAACGCATCCTGCATGCTCTTCAAAAACAGCATCTTGGCCGCCCGGATATAGGACTTATGCCCCACGCTGTCCTTCAGGGTGAAGAATTCTATGGTGCAGTCCCTGACCACCTTTTTGAACAGCTCCCTGATCTTGCCGTTGGCGCTGACCAGCGCGATGGTGCCGTCGTATTCCTTCTGATACGCAGCCGCGATGGCCTCGTATGTGGTTCCCTGCTCTACCTGCTTCTGCTCCCCATGAATCGTGATCGTAACCATATCCAACCTTCCCTTCTGCATTTTTATCTCGTGGCCTGCCTACGCCCCCGGCGCTATCCGTGGCAGGAGAGCGCCGCCTCTATCTGCGCCAGCTCCCGCCGCACCTCCTCCAGCCGGCCGCCGGCCCTGGCGGAGCCCGCCGCCTCCAGGGCCGCCCCCAGCCGCTCCAGGTAGCCCCTGCGCTGCCGCAGATAGGCAAGGAGCACCGGGTGCCCTGCTCTCAGCAGATGCTCCCCGAACAGGTCGTACAGCCCCGTCCTCCCGGCATCCTCCGCGCCTCCCCCCGCCGGGGCGCGCTCCCCGCCGCAGCCCTCCGGCATCTGCCCGGGAGCCCCTGCCCCGGGCCGGGCCTTCATGGCAAAGTAATACTTCCCTTCCTCCAGAATCGCATCCTCCTGCACGATTCCAAATCCCGCCTGCCGCAGGAACGCCCGGAACCGGGGGATCTCCGACTGGGGCTGCAGGACCAGCTCCCGCAGCCCCCATGCCCGGTCCATGCCCTCCCGCAGGATCCGCTCCATGAGCCTGCCGCCCATGCCGGCGCAGACCAGCGCCTCCGCCTCCCCCGCCTCGTATGCCGCCAGGCCGTCCGACAGGCGCAATGTTATGTAGTCCCCGAGCCCGTATGCCTCCACATGGCGCCTCGCCGCCGCCAGAGGCCCTTCCCGCACGTCCATGGCCAGCGCCGCGGGACATACCCCCTCCTGCACCAGATAGATGGACAGAAAGCCATGGTCGCAGCCCACGTCCACCAGCCTGCTCCCCGGCGTCACCATGTCCGCCAGCATCCGGAGCCGCCCTGACAGCGCCACGCCGCCTCCCGTTCCCTTCCTCTCCATCAGTCCAGATAGTCCTTCAGCTTCCTGCTGCGGCTGGGGTGGCGCAACTTGCGCAGCGCCTTCGCCTCGATCTGGCGGATGCGCTCACGGGTCACGTTGAATTCCTTCCCCACCTCCTCCAGCGTGCGGGCCCGGCCGTCGTCCAGGCCGAACCGCAGGCGCAGCACCTTCTGCTCCCGCTCCGTCAATGTCCCCAGCACCTCCACCAGGGACTCCTTCAGCAGGGTGAAGGCCGCCGCGTCCGCGGGCACCGGCACCTTGTCGTCCTCGATGAAGTCTCCCAGATGGCTGTCCTCCTCCTCGCCGATGGGCGTCTCCATGGACACCGGCTCCTGGCTGATCTTCAGGATCTCCCGCACACGGTCCGCGGGCATGTTCATCTCCTCCGCGATCTCCTCGGGGGTCGGCTCCCGCCCCAGCTCCTGAAGGAGCTGGCGGCTCACCCGGATCAGCTTGTTGATCGTCTCCACCATGTGCACAGGGATGCGGATGGTCCTGGCCTGGTCCGCGATGGCCCTGGTGATGGCCTGCCTGATCCACCATGTGGCGTAGGTGGAGAATTTATAGCCCTTGCGGTAGTCGAACTTCTCCACGGCCTTGATCAGCCCCAGGTTCCCCTCCTGGATCAGGTCCAGAAAGAGCATGCCCCGGCCCACATACCGCTTGGCGATGCTGACCACCAGGCGCAGGTTCGCCTCGGCCAGGCGCTTCTTCGCGTCCTCGTCCCCCAGCTCCATCCGCTTGGCCAGCTCGATCTCCTCCTCCGCGGACAGCAGGGGCACCTTGCCGATCTCCTTCAGGTACATGCGCACCGGATCCTCAAGGCTGATCCCGTCCGGGATAGACAGATCCAGGTTCTCCACGTCCACGTCGTCCTCGTCCGACAGGATGATCTCCTCCACGTCGGTCTCGTCCTCCGTGATGCGCAGCACGTCCACATTGTTCTGCTCCAGAGCATCCAGGATCTTCTCGAACTGCTCCTCCTCCAGGGGCATGTCCGCAAAAAAGTCGCTGATCTCCTGATATTCCAGCACATTCTTCTTCTTTTTGGCCATATTGAGGAGCTCTTTCACCTTCTCTTCAAACTTTGCCCTTGTGTTTTCATCCATTGTAGTAATTCCATCCTTCCTCGGGAAATCCTTTCCCCTTTTTGTTTTGCTTAGACGCCTTGCGATCCTCACTGCTCAAAGTTACCAATATCTTTACCTTAATCTAGGGAAATATGCGTTCCCGCCAGCTCTTCCAGCGCTTTCTTGCCAGCGATGGCCTGCGCCAGGGCGTTCACGTCCGCCCCCATATGGGCGATATGGTACTCGTAGCTGTTCTTTTTCACGGAAAGCAGAATCTCGTGAAAGGCTTTCTCCCGCTCCTGCTTCGAATCCAGCCGGGGCAGCACCGCGCCGAAGAGCGCCGCCGCCTCTTTCTGCTCCTCGCTGTCCTGGAACATGCTGATGATGCCCGCCGGATTTGCCCGGCCCTCCTCCAGCTCCGCGAAGAGCCGCTCCGCCACCCTGCGGTAGATCTCAACGGTGAAGTCCGCCGCGGAGATGTATCTCCTGATCCTGCCGTACAGGCCGGGCTCGCTGCAGAGCCATGTAATCAGAAGCCTCTGCGACTGCCTGGCGCTCTCCTCGGGCCCCTTTTTCTTCTGTATGCCTGATTTCGGGCGCTCCGGCTGCTTTGCCAGGCCTGTGCTCTGCGCGTAGCGCGCCACCAGCCTGCGCAGGTTCTCGATGCCGATATAATATTTCTCGGCCACTGCCTGCAGATAGTTGTCCCGCTCCACATCCTCGGAGAATTCGCACAGCTTCTTCGCGATCTCCCTGTGGAACCTGGTCTTCTCCTCCGGGTCGTCCATGTCGAACTGCCCCTGGAGAATCCGGACTTCGAAGAAGAAGCTGTTCTCCGCCTGGCGGATCCGCTCCTCGAAGGCGTCCTTCCCCAGCCCCTTCATGAACTCGTCCGGATCCTTGTAGGGCCGCATGTCGATCACCTTGCCTGTGAGCCCGGCCTCCCGCAGGATGCCGATGGCCCGGAGCGCCGCCTTCACCCCCGCGCCGTCGCTGTCGTAGGCCAGGAGCACCGTCTCCGTATAGCGCTTGAGCAGCGCCGCCTGCTCCGCCGTGAAGGCCGTCCCCAAAGAGGCCACCGCCTGGGTGAACCCGGCCTGGTGCATGGCGATGACGTCCATGTAGCCCTCGCAGAGTATGATGTTGCCGCTCCTGGCCTTCCTGGCATAGTTCAGGCCGTAGAGGTTGCGCCGCTTGTCGAATATGGGGGTCTCCGGGGAGTTCAGGTACTTGGGCTCCCCGTCCCCCATCACCCGGCCACCGAAGCCGATGACCCGGTTGTTGATGTCCTGGATCGGATACATGACCCGGTTCCAGAACTGACTGAGCATCCCCCCGTCCTTCTCGGAATGCCTGGCCAGCCCCGCCTCCTGTATCAATTCGTCCTCAAAGCCCTTCTCCCGCAGGTACTGCACCAGATAGGCGCCGTTCTTCCCCGCGAAGCCCAGGCCGAAGCTGCGCATGGTCTCGTCGGTGAGCTCCCTTTTCTTCAGGTATTGGTACCCTATCTGCCCATGGGGGCTGCGCAGCTGATAGTAGAAGAACCTGGCCGCCGCCTTGTTGACCTCCAGGAGCCTGGCCCGCCTGTCCCCGCGCCGCCTGGCCTCCTCCGATCCATCCTCCTGGGGAAGCGCCACGCCGGCCCGCTCCGCCAGCATCCTCACCGCCTCCGGGAAGGAGTAGTTCTCATAGTTCATCACGAAGGTGTACACGTTCCCGCCCGCTCCGCAGCCGAAGCAGTGGTACACCTGCAGATCGCCGTTCACGGAAAAGGAGGCTGATTTCTCGTTGTGGAAAGGGCAGAGCCCCCAATAGCGGCCGCCCTTCTTCTGCAGCCTCACATATCCCGAGACCACTTCCACGATATCGTTCCTCGCCCTGACCTCTTCCACAATCTCGTCCGAATAGTACATCTGTGCCTCCATCTCTCACCGGAGCCTCACCCCATCCACGACTTCGGTATGTATATGTCGTCATAGACGGCGATGGCGTATCGGTCCGTCATGGCCCCCACATAGTCGCACACCACCTGCTCCCTTGGCTCCCCCTGCTCCAGCAGGCCCCTGAACTCCTCCGGCAGGCTGTCGATATGGTGCAGGAAATGCAGGTAGAGCGTCTCCATCAGCCGCTCCGCCTTGGACTCCTCGCTCTTGGCCACGGGGTTCTCGTACACATGTTCGAACATGAACGCCCGCATCCGTGTCATGGCCAGATGGGTCTCCTCCGACATGAGGATGTCGTCCTTCCCCATGCTGGTGTTCACGATGTCGTGGATGAAGTGGTCGAACCTGTCGCTGGGCGTGCTGCCGATCACGTCGCGGATTTCCTTCGGCACGTCGCTCTCCCTCAGGATGCCGGCCCGCACCGCGTCGTCCATGTCGTGGTGGATGTACGCGATCTTGTCCGAGAGCCGGACGATCTTCCCCTCCAGGGTATGGGGGGTGCCGCTGGTCTGGTGGTTCAGGATGCCGTCCCGCACCTCCTCGGTGAGGTTCAGGCCCTGCCCCTTCTTCTCCAGCCTGTCTACCGTCCGCACGCTCTGGAGGTTGTGCTCGAAGCCCAGCGGGCATATGCGGTTCAGCGCCCTCTCCCCCGCGTGCCCGAAGGGCGTGTGCCCCAGGTCGTGCCCCAAAGCGATGGCCTCCACCAGCTCCTCGTTGAGCCGCAGGGCCTTGGCGATGGTGCGCGCGTTCTGGGAGACCTCCAGGGTATGGGTCAGGCGCGTGCGGTAATGGTCCCCCTCCGGCGAGAGGAACACCTGCGTCTTGTCCTTCAGCCTCCGGAACGCCTTGCAGTGCACGATCCGGTCCCTGTCCCGCTGAAAAACGGGCCGTACATCGCAATGCGGCTCCGGCCTCCTCCGCCCCTTCGAATCCGTGCTAAAGGACGCATAGGGGCTCAAATACTGCTTCTCCCACTGTTCCAAATTTTCTCTGATCGTCATGCCCGCTCCCGCCTTCCGACTGCTCTACTATTATTATTCTGCGCCTGTAGCCAAAATCCTTTTTTCTGAGCGAATCCCATTCGCGATGGGCTTAGAACTTCTTCCCGCGCTTTTAGCGGCAGACATCGAAGATGAATTCCGCGTTCTTGTCCATGGCCGCCCTGGCTGCCCGGATAGGGGACATCTGGAACACATGCCACATGCCCGGATAGATGTCTATCTTCACAGGCACGTTCTTCTCCACGAAGACCCGATGGAGCCGCAGGGCATCGCTGAGGAGGATCTCGTTCTCCCCCACCTGGATATAGGTGGGCGGAAAGCCCTCGAAATTCCCGAACAGCGGGGAGATCAGCGGATCCGTCAGGTCAAGGCCCCCCGCGTAGGCCTGCACCATCCTGTCGATATAGGCGCAGTTCAGCACCGGATCCACCTCCGCCTTGGTCTGGAAGGACTTGCCCGAGGACGTCAGGTCCGTCCAGGGCGACATGAGCACCAGCCCCCTGGGCAGCAGCCGCTTCTGCTCCCTGAGCTTCAATGTCAATGCCAGGGCCAGGTTCCCTCCCGCGGAATCCCCCGTCACCACCACGTCCCTGGCGCCGTATCCCAAAAGCATCAGATGATCCCACGCCCGCAGGGCGTCCTCCAGGGCGGCGGGGTAAGGATGCTCCGGCGCCAGGCGGTAGTCGAAGCACAGCACGTCCATGGAGGTGGATTCCGCCAGCTTCGAGGTCAATGTCCTGGCGTACAGGCTGCTGCCGGTGGAGTATCCGCCGCCATGGCAGTGCAGGAGCACATATTTCTGCATATGGGCCCGGTTGACGCTGACCCATTCCCCGTACATGCCGTCTATGTCCACCTCCCGGTATTCGATTGTCTTGCTGTTGCTGAGGATCGTGCCGATGTGGTCCTGGGACTGCCTGTGCTTCTCGATGTCCGCGTTCTCCACCATGCCGTGGACGCGCCTGATCAGGTTCATCAGCCCCTGGACCCTTCTGTCCGTGCCGTCCGCCTCCTCTATGTCCTTCCCCGTCTCGATCTCCGCCTCTACCCCCGCCTGGATCTCAATTTCCCTTCCCGTCTCCATTCCTGCCCCTTTTCCCATTCCCTCTGTCATTCTTATCCCCTGTCTTCCATTCATTTCCATCAGTCAAACCGCAACGCTTTCCATTCGGCACGCCATGGCATGCCTGATTCCAGATCGCTTCAGATCAAAAATGCAGCCTCCTGCGCACCTCGTTCCGCAGCCTCCTGCGGGAGAGCATGGTTATCACCGCGATGTCCAGTATGGTGCAGATCGTCAGCACCACCGCCGACCAGGTCAGGAATATCCGCGCCTCCAGATAATGCCTGATCAGCATCTCCAGCCCCATGCACAGCAGCCCCAGGGCCGTGAACAGATAGAGCGACACCGTCAGGAAAGACCGGGGGAGCCTGCGGATGCATACGGTCACCAGCTCCGCTATCCCGGTCACCAGCACCACAATGGGCAGGCCCAGGCCCGTGAACCACCCGCTGCTGCCGGAGAGGAACGTCAGCATGTACAGATACAGCGACACCGCCCCGCCGTCCAGCAGCAGGGACACATAGACCGACTGCCTCGTATAGATGACCGCCGGGATCATGAACACCCACAGGATCACGCAGGCGCCGATCACTGCCAGCGACCAGGGGGATCCGTCGAACACCAATAGGTTCAGGATGCCGCAGGTGGCCACGGACGCCAGTATCACCATGGAGAGCAGAAGGCCCAGGTCCTTCCTCTTCACCGTCTCCACCTGCCCCTTCTCCCTGGGGAACGCGCCGGCCTCTCCTCTGTCCGTCCCGTCCTTCAGGCTCCCCTGCCGCATCTGCTCCCGGGGATTCACCACCGGCGTATTGCACAGAGGGCATTCCCTCGCACCCTGTTCCAGCTCCACACCACAATTCACACAATATGACATATCCGTCTTCCCCTCCCTTTACTCCTCCATCTCCCGGTTGCTCTCTATCTTCACATGGATGCCGTCCCGCACCAGCCGCCGGAAGAAATACCGCTCCACGTCCGCCTCCACGATGCTGCTGGCGAAGTTCACCGTCAGGATGTCCTCGAAGCTGATGATGGCGCAGTTGGTCCTGCGGGAAAAGGGCTGGCCCATGTAGATGTCGAACCTCTCGATATAGGGCTTCATCCCCTCCGGCACCTTCATCATGCCCATGTTGGTCAGCCCCGCCGACGAGTTCCTGTCCTGGACCTTCGTGTAGAACAGCCGCACCACGAAATCCTTGATGAACAGCGGCACCACCCGGATAAAGGGATTGCGCTGGGTGGCCGCGTTGGTGGTGATGTCCCCCCGGAGCAGCTTTTCATTGATATGGTATCTCATGTAATTGCGCACCTGGAGCACGATCTCCTCAAAGGTATACTCCCCCAGCCGGGGATCCACGCCGGGGAAGATCATGGTGATGAAATTCCGCAGCGTGATGGACGGGAAGAAGCGCCGCAGGTTCACGGGCATGGCGATCTTCACCGGGCGCAGGCGGGAACGGCGGTCCTCCTTCTGCCTGGTCAGCAGCGCCTGGAGCAGCACGGCGTTGAGGTACTCCGTGATGGTGGCCCCGTAGCGCTTGGCCGCCGCCATGACCTCCGAGACGGACATGATGCCGTCTATGATGTTCAGGGTATAAAAGGGCTCTGCCGTCCCCCTGACCCGGTAGGATTTCTCCTCCAGCCTGGGGGGACAGACCTTGGCGTTGGCATAGCGCATATACGCGTCCTCCAGCTCCTCCTCCCGGGGCGTCCCGTGGACGTCCAGCACGAACCCGCCGTTCTCGATCTCCTCCGCCCCCAGCAGGCGCAGGTAGGTGGCCGTCAGGGTCATCAGGACGCACATGCCGCCCGTGCCGTCCCCCAGGCTGTGGTGGGCCTCCAGGGCGATCCTGTTGCGGAAATAGTAGACCCGTACCAGATAGCGGTTGTTGGCCTTGAAATACATGGGCTGGCAGGGGTTGCGCACATCCTTCTGCACGAAGGGGCCCGGGCGGTCGTTGGGCTCCAGGTAGCGCCAGAACAGGCCCTTGCGGATCGCCGCCTTGTAGGTGGGGAACCTGGGGAGCGTCATGTCCAGGGCCTGCTGCAGCACGTCCGGCTGTATCTCCTCCTTCAGGAGGACGGACAGCCTGTACACGGAGGAGAAGTCCCTCCTCTGCAGCGTGGGGTACACGATGGCCGACAGATCCAGCTGGTACCAGTCCCTGCGGTGGGCATGTTCTTTTCTTTTCGCGGCATGTTCCTTTTCAGTCTTTCCCATTCTCCGACCCCTTTCAGGGGAAAACAAAAGGGCGCAAAGCATTCAAAAACCACACTTCACATCCCTCCAGTTATATTCCATGTATCTCGGCTCCATCTTTTTCCCTATCAAT
>CAMTBF010000087.1 GCA_947068385.1 uncultured Lachnospiraceae bacterium | reverse complement strand
AATCTCTATGTTCATTACTTTGTACCTTCTTTCCTATAATAATCTGCACCTCGTAAAGTCAAGCTTCTCAATCACTCTCCGCATGGCCAGATTGTCCTCTTCTGTTTGGATTGCCATTCCCTCCAAACCCATATCCTGGAACCGCTGCCCGTTTTTAGTATACCGGATTCTTTCAGCCATTACAATGATAATCTGAAAAAACTATTGATTCTGCATATGCTTCATGTTATACTTCCCCAAAATAGTAACAGATTCTTACTAAAATATATTAAAGGAAGAAAAGGAGACGCATATGGAGCAATCTAAGATGTTCGGTGAGGCGAAATGGGTATGTGCGGGAGATTACAGCGAACACACCTCGGAAACCCTCCATCCGGCCGGGCTGCCGCATTTTCCCATTCTGCGCAGCGCTTTTGAGTGCGAAAGGCAGGAGCTGCAAAAAGCTGTCCTCCGGGTGCTGGGGCTTGGCTTTTTCCACTGCTATGTGAACGGAAAGGAGATCACGCAGGATCAGTTCCTTCCGCTCAACACGGATTATGAGCCCCGGGCGGACTATCCGATACATGAGACGCTGGCCGGGCATCGAATCTATGTGCCGGAATATGATGTCACGGATTATCTGCATGAGGGCAAAAATGTCATTGCCATCCACTTCGGCGGCGGCTGGTATACCTTCAACAGCAATGACGGCTGGATGCCGGGGCATGATTCCCGCTTCGGCTGCCCGAAGGCTATTTTCAGGCTCGTGCTGGAAGGCCCGGAGGGAGTCCGGGAGATCGTCTCCTCCTGCCGGGACCGGATGGGGGACAGCTTTGTGAAGACCTATCGGCTGACCTCTTTTGAGGCACAGGATTACACGGACTTTGACGATGCCGTGTTCTCGGCCGGGTATGACGACAGCGGATGGAGCTTCGCACAGGAAGCCCAGGCGCTTCGCACGGACTATTCTGTGTGCGACTGCCCTGCCGACCGGGTGGACAAAAGCTTCCATCCTGTCTGCATCAGGGACAGCGGGGCCAAGCGGGTCTATGACTGCGGGCAGAATCTGTCCGGATATCCGGTCCTGCGGGTGAAGGCTCCCAAAGGGGCGTGCATCCGCGTGGCCTTCTCCGAGGAGCGGCAGGAGGACGGCTCCCTGCATCCGGATTATGTCTTCGGGCAGAGCTATCAGGTGGTCTCGGATGGCCGGGAGCGCACTGTATGGCCCCGGTTTACCTGGTTCGCCTTCCGATATTTCTCGGTAGAGGGGGACGCACAGGTGGAAAGCGTGGCATTCGTCCATGCGGACGTCCGCGTGACGGGGCGCTTTTCCTGCGACAATGAGCTGCTGAACTGGCTGTACGATACTTTCATCCATACACAGCTCTGCAACATGCACGCGGGCATTCCCTCGGACTGTCCCCACATCGAGCGCAGAGGGTACACCGGCGACGGCCAGCTTGCCTGTCATGCGGTCATGAACGTGCTGGATGCCCGGAGCTTTTACAGGAAATGGATCGGGGACATCAGCGACTGCCAGGATATCTATACCGGGCATGTGCAGAACACTGCCCCTTACACCAGATGCGGCGGCGGCCCCGGCGGCTGGGGCGGTGCCATCGTTGAAGTGCCCTATCAGTATTACAGGCATTATGGGGACAGCGAGCCTCTGTCCCGCCTGTATCCGCAGATGCTGCGGTATTTCGATTATCTGGACTCCTGCTCCTGTGAGGGTTTCGTGGTGCGGGACAAGGAGGGGGAATGGTGCCTGGGAGACTGGTGTGCGCCCACGGAAGAGGTGCTGCTGCCCACGCAGTTCGTCAATACCTGGTTCTACATCAAATTGCTGGGGCGCATGAGGGAGATTGCCGAGGTAGTGGGCCGCAGCTTCGATATTCCTGGCTTTGACCGGAAGCTGGAGACGCTGAAAGGAAGCTTCAACGCCGCATATTACTCGGCCCACAGCCATAGCTTTATCGGCGGGATTCAGGGTGCCGATGCCTTTGCCATCGATATCGGCCTGGGGGCGGAAGAGACTTATGGCAGGCTGAGGGAGCATTATGAAAAGCTGGGCCATTTGGACACGGGCATCTTCGGAACGGATGTGGTGATCCGCGTGCTGTTCGAGCACGGGGACGGCGATCTGGCCGTGCGCCTGCTGTCCTCCTCCGCGCCTGCCACCTTCGCCGGCATGCGGCGGGCCGGGGCCACCACCCTCTGGGAAAGCTGGCCCGATTCCCAGTGCTGTGACCGTTCCCACAACCATCCCATGTTCGGTGCGGTGACGGCTTATCTGTCGGATTATCTGCTGGGCATCCGGCAGGAAGACGGAAAGGCCGGTTACCGGGATATCGTCATTGCGCCGGTACCTGTAGGCAGCCTGAAGCGTGTCAGCGGCAGGCGGGGGCTTCCTCAGGGGGATGTCAGTGTCTCCTGGGAAAAAGCGGATGGAAAAATACGCTTTTCCATACAGATTCCTGACGAAACCCAGGCCGTATTGCGCTTCGGCGGCGACAGGCTGGCGCTGCGGACGGGGGAAAACCTTCTGGAAATGCCGAGCCTCTAAGCCTCCACATAGTACTTCGCCTGGGCATGCCACATCCCGGCGTACTGGCCCTGTCTTTTCAGGAGCTCCTCGTGGCTGCCGCGCTCTACTATCTGTCCGTCTTCGAATACGATGATGTCATCGCAGAAGCGGCAGCTGGCCATGCGGTGGGAAATGTAGATGGCTGTCTTGTCCCGCACCATCTCGTGGAAGCTGGCGTAGACTTTGGCCTCGCTGATGGGGTCCAGGGCAGCGGTGGGCTCGTCCAGGACCACGAAAGGCGCGTCCTTGTACAGGGCCCTGGCCAGCGCCAGCTTCTGGGCCTCTCCGCCGCTGATGTCTACGCCGCCCTCCCTGTCCTTGAACAGCTGCGTGTCCATTCCCTGGGGGAGCTTTTCCACGAAGTCCCAGGCTCCGGCCCGCTTCAGGCTGTCCCGGACCTTCTCCTCGTCCCTCTCGTACCCTGCCGCCAGGTTCTGCCAGAGGGGGAAGGCGAAGAGCCTGAAGTCCTGGAACACCACGCCGAACAGCTCTCTGTACTCCTCCTCCCGGTATTTGCGGATGTCGATGCCGTTCAGGGTGATGACCCCTTCCGTGGGCTCATAGAGCCTGCACAGGAGCTTTACGAAGGTGGTCTTGCCCGCGCCGTTCTTTCCCACCAGCGCCAGCCTGTCCTTCACGGTGAGCTTGCAGCTCACATGCTTTAGGATCATTTCCTCACTGCCCGGATAATGGAAGCTCACGTCCCTGAATTCTATCTCGTACTCTCCGTCCAGGCGCTTCTCCACGGGAATGGTGCCCTTTGCATGGGCGCTCTCCATCTTCATCAGGTTCAGGAAATCCTCCATGTAGACGCTGGTAATCTTGATCACTGTGCTGTGCCATGTGACGCCCTGCAGGCCCCCGGACAGCTTTACCATGGCTCCCGCGTACTGGGTAAAGGCTCCTATGGTGATGGCTCCCGCCAGGGCCTTCACAGCTACAAAGAGGTAGCTAAACAGGGTGAAGAAGCCGTTGACCAGGTTCACCCGCAGCCCGCCTTTGATTTCCGTATCCCACATCCTGCCGAACAGGCGCTCGCTCCTCTCATTGCATTTCCGGATGTTGTCCACCAGCATTTCCTTCATGTCGTAGAGGCGTATCACCTTTGCCGCCTGGAGGTTCATCATCACTCTGGACAGCAGGTAGTTCAGCTGCATCTGCGTTCCGGTGTATTCCTGGATGGTGCTCTCCGAATTCTTCACTATGCCGGAGCTCTGCTTTGCCCTGATCATGACGGTGAGGCATAGGAAGATGAGCAGCAGCAGTGCGGACACTGCCGGTTGGGCCGCAAGGGAGAGCACGGATCCCCGGGCCGTGGGGCGGCTGAGGCACAGGGCGGCGATCATGGCCACTGCCCCCACGATTTCCAGCAGCGCCGACAGCATCCCCTGGTAATTGTCCGCCACGGCGCCCAGGCCGCCATAAATCTGGGCGGTGCGCTCGGAGTTGTATATCTTGTCCGACACCTGGGGCTGCTCCATGGTCTCGTAATCCAGGGAAGCGGTCTTCTCCCGCATCATGACGGCAAAGTTCAGGGTACAGCGCTGGGCGGATTTTGCGTATGCCTTTTCCAGCAGCCCGGCGGATAGGCCGAAGAGCAGGCCGGAAGCCACTATGGCGCAGGCATGGTACAGGCCCTGCCGGAAGTGCCCTGAAAGCAAAGCGTCGATCAGTCCTGCCGTCAGGTACAGGCTCAGGTATGCGCCGGATACCTTCAGCACGCTGTTGATGATCCGCAGGGGGATGGCTGCCTGGTCTACCTTGTGGACGAGCTTTAGCAGCTCCAGCCCTGTTTTGTGGTATTCCAGGGATTTCGTGAGCTTTTGGAGTGTTCTGTGGTTGGAATGCCTTTCCATGGGGATTCCTCTCTTTCCGTTTATTTTGTGCGGGATTTCAGAGCAGGCTCTCCCCGCTGTTCTGTTCCTTTTCGTAGTATTGTGCCTGGGCGTGGAACATGGCGGCATAGGCCCCATTCCTCTCCATCAGCCGGCCGTGGCTGCCCTCCTCCAGGACTGCTCCTTTTTCCATGTACAGGATGCGGTGGCAGAACCTGGTGGAGCTGAGCCTGTGGGAGATGAAGATGCTTGTCCTGTCTTTGGTCATCTCATGATATTTTTCGTACATATGGCTCTCCGCAATGGAATCCAGGGCCGCGGTGGGCTCGTCCAGGATGACCACGGGCGCGGCCTTGTAGAGGGCCCTGGCCAGCATCAGCCGCTGGAGCTCCCCGCCGGACAATGTCACGCCCGTAGCGTCCAGATCCTTGTTCAGGTAGGTGTCTTCCCGCTTTGCAAGCTCCTGCACTCTGTCCCACAGGTCCGCGTCCTTCAGGCTCTGCTCCAGCCGCCTGCCGTCCGTCTCCCGGGCTGCCCTGCAGGAGACGTTGTCGGCCAGCGGAAAGGAAAAGGCGAACACCTCCTGGAATACCACCGCGAACTCTTTCCGGTATTCTTCCGGTGAAAACAGGGATGCATCCTGTCCGTCCAGGTATATTTTCCCGGAAGAGGGGCGGTACAGCCCGCAGATCAGCTTGACCAGCGTGGATTTTCCGGCTCCGTTCAATCCCACCAGGGCGATTTTCTCGCCGGGGCGGATGGTCAGCGTCAGGTCATGGATCGTATCCTGGTCATTCCCCTCATAGCGGAACGATACATGCTCCAGGCGGATCTCATGGGCCTTTCCCGGGTGTTCCATGGGAATCCGCTCTGAAATATTCACTTTTTGTTGTGGCGATCTTCTCTTTCCGGGAGCCTGTCCGGAAACGCTCTCCTTCCATGTGGCTCCCTCCTGCCCGGGCCTTCCTTCCGCGAATTCCAGGAAATCCCGATAGCGGTTCATGTACCGGTTGTTGCGCAGTATCTCCGCAAAGGCCTCCGACAGGGATCTCATCCAGCCCCCGAAGCCGGCCACGATTCCAATGTAGAGCAGAAAGGCGGACAGGCTCATCCTTCCCAGGGCCAGCTGGCGAATCAGGTAGCCGTAGACCAGCAGATCTCTTATGGCGGCCAGCACGCGTTCGAAAAGCGAGGCGTTGATGGCGCAGCCCTTCTGTCTGCCTGTCCAGTAGGCCAGCTCCTTGGTCATTTTCCCGAATTCCTCCTGAAACCATGTCCACAGGCGGTACAGCCGGATATCCTTGCCGTTTGCCGGAGCCAGCACCTCCCGCTTCAGATACTCGTATCCCTGGCTCGCCTGGATGTAGCGCTCCTCATGCCTGGCGCCCCTGCGGTCTGCATAGATGTTGGCCGCCAAGCCAGCTCCGGCAGCGGCAAGCAGGAGCAGGAGAAGCAAAGGGCTCATCCTGCCCACGATGGCCGAATAGATGAGCAGGCTCCCCAGCGCGGTGGCTGCTTTCTCAAATCCTGAGAGATATGCTTCGATTCCGGTTCCCTCGCCGTTATAGACGTTTTCCCTGGCTCCCTCCAGCTTCCGCTGGCCCCTGGCGGTCTCCAGCTCCTGAAAGTCCGCCGTCAGGCAGGCCTCGAAGAAATCCGTGCCCAGCAGGCCGCGGAACAGGAATCTGGATTTCTTCGCCATGCCGGACAGGTAGCTCTGGGATATCTGCAGCATCTGCAGGGCAAGCACATAGCCTGCCAGGGACAGGAAGATGAATTCCGGCCTCCAGCCGCTTCCCAGCAGATAGACCACCGCGCTGGGCAGGGCCATGGCCGCAAAGGGCTGTGCCACGGACAGGCATATGGCCGCCCCTGTGGTCGCCAGATATCCTCCTCCCATGGTCTGCGCGAACCAGGCGAGGGCTGTCCTGCAGTTGTCCCATAAAAAATAACTTTTTTCACTTGATTCCTGCGAAGCTTCCTTTCCCCGGAGCGCCCTTCTTCCTTGGAATGCTCCTCTTTCATGGAATGTTCTTCTTCCATGGAATGCTCCTCTTCCATTTCTGCTCATATCTTTCCTGTATACCTCCATCCTTTTTCGGGATCCCGTTGACAATTCTATCATAGAAAAAAATCCCCCGAAAAGGGGATTTTCGCACGAAATGTCGATTTTGAGACGCGAATTGCACAGGGGCGCGTTACCGCTGTCGTCAGAGAGGCTGTCGCGAAAAAGGAGACAATCGCGTCTTATAGCGGCAGCGTCACCTCCGCCGCGAAGATGCCCGGTTCATTGGCCAGTGTCAGGTATCCGTCATATTTGTCCGCCAGCGCCCTGACCCGCTTCATGCCCAGCCCGTGGTTCCCGCGCTTGGTGGAAATGTAGTTCCTTTCGTTGAAATCCAGCTCCTCCCTGGCGGAGTTCTGGACGGAGATATAGAGCTGGGATCTGTTCACCACCATGTAGATGCGCAGGAATCTCTGGTCTTCCGGAATCTTCTCACAGGCCTCCAGGGCATTGTCCAGGAGGTTGCCCAGCAGCACGCACAGATCCACGTCCTCCACGGTCAGCTCCCCCGGCAGGATGGCCCTGCAGTTCACCCGGATGCCCTTCTGCTCCGCCAGGGACAGCTTGCTGTTCAGGATGGCGTCCGTCATCAGGTTGCCGGATTTCACATAGGTGTCCACCTTGTCCAGGTTCCGCTCCAGTTCGTCCAGATACTGCTTCATCTCCTCCATCTGCCCCGAGGCGATCTGGGCCTTCATGGCCTGGAGATGGTTGTGGTAATCATGCCGCCAGCCCCGCATGTTCAGGTAGATCTCCTTCACCTCCTCATACTGATGGCTCAGGATATCCCGCTGGAAGCGCTCAGTCCGGGCCTCAAATCCCTGATGGTAGGAAAAGAATGTCCCCTCCAGGGACAGGAACACCAGCAGCTCCACCGCCAGGAAGCCAAGCAGCGTCCATGAATCGGCGATGTCCCTGATTTTCCATAGATAAAGGCTCAGGATTCCGTAGACAGCAATATTCGCCAGGCTCAAAGCCCCTTTTCCGCGGAAATCTCCGCGCCCATTCGCGCCTGTCAATATTAGTAGGAACGCCGCCGTCACCGCTCCATTTGCCAGCACCACCCAAACAGGGTTATCCGCAAGCACTCCCGGTAGCAGCATAAGCCCTGGGGCCAGCACTTTCCACCATTGCTGCCCCAGGGGGATTCCATCGTAAAACAGCACATACAAAAAAGACACCATCATAATCAAAAGCCAGCCCGCAAGCGTCAGCCATCTCCCGGCAGCAGGCTTCAGGTTAGGTATGAGCAGCTGCGCAATCCATACAGCCAGCGCCGTGCCGCCTGTGATTCCCCAGACTGCGATTCGCCTTATCTTCCCTTTTTCGAAATCGCAGATTCGCTCCAGGTAATATTGATACAATGCCAGCCATATCAGCCAGGCTCCCAGTCGCAGCATGCTGCTTTCTCCTCCTGGAATACCCACTTTCCCGGAATATTCCTCTTTGCTTTCCATGGAATGCTCTGTTTCCACAGCCCTTTCCGCCCAGGTCAGAAGCTCTGCCTGCGGAAGTAATCCATATAGGCTCGGCTCAGCTCCTCCCATTTTCCTCTGGCGATGGGGACTGTCATCCGGTTGTCCATCCGGATTTCCTTCTTCCCGATCCGCTCCACATGCTCCAGGTTGATGCAGTAAGACCTGTGGGGCTTGAAAAAAGAGCTGCCGCATGGCCTGGAACGCTCCTCTTCTGTGGAATGCCCCTTTTCCATCAGCTCCTGTTCTATCTGCCGGATACCGGATTTGCAGATCAGCTTCTCTCCGTCCCTTTTCCAGAGGATGCAGTCATGCCCGTCTCCCTCCAGGCAGCAGATGTCCGACACGTACACCTTCTCCATCTCCCCGCCGAACAGCGGCGCCAATATTGCCGCCCTGCCGGAGACCCGTTCCCTGGCCCTGTCAAGCGCTGCCCACAGGCGCTGTCTTTTCACGGGCTTTACGATGTAGGACACGGCTTCCAGGTCGTATCCCTCCAGCGCGAAGTCCGGATTGCCTGTGACGAAGATGATGCTGACGGGTTTTCCCATCTGCCGCAGCTTCCTCGCCAGCGCCATGCCGTCCGTCCCCGGCATCTCGATGTCCAGGAGCAGGATGTCCGTATCTTTCCTCTCTTCCCAGGCGAACAGAAAGGCATCCGCGGAAGGGTACAGCTCCACGCTGCACGCCAACTCCTTTGTCGTGGAATGCCTTTCTGCCATGGCTGGCCTTTCTTCCATGGAATGCTTTTCTTCCATTTCTGCGGAGTGCTTTTCTTCCATGGAGTGCTCACATTCCATCGCCCAGCATTCAATCTCTCGGGACAGATATTCCAGGAACCTTTTGTCGTCATCGCATATGGCCAGATGCAGCATAATCTCACGCTCCGTCAAAGCAGATTTCTCAGCGCTTTGCCTCTCCATACTTCACCGCCAGCTTCAAAAGCAGCTCCGTCGCCTTCTCCATGTACTGGACGCTGGCGAACTCGAAGCGGCTGTGGCCATTGCCCGCGCCATTGCACAGGTTCGGGCAGGGCAGCCCCTGGAAGGAAAGCCTGGCGCCATCCGTGCCGCCCCGGATAGGGCTCACCACCGGCTCGCCGCCCAGCTCCTTTATGGCTTCGGAGGCATTGTCTATGAGGTGCATATGGGGCTCCAGCATCTCCCACATATTGTAATAGCTGTCCTTCATCTCCACCTCCACGGTGCCCTGGCCATACTTCTGGTTCAGGAACTCCGCGCACTGTCTAAAGACCTCTTTCCTGTGCTCGAAGAGCTCTCGGTCGTGGTCGCGGATGATGTAGTCCGATACCGTCCTGTCTACGGTGCCCTGGATATTGTCCAGGTGGAAGAAGCCCTCCCGCCCTTCGGTGTACATGGGATTGTCGAACACCGGAAGGAGGCTCTGGAATTCAAAGGCTATGAGCATGGAATTGATCATCCTGCCCTTTGCCCCGCCGGGATGGACGCTGCGGCCGTTCACGGTGAGCTTCGCCCCTGCGGCGTTGAAGGTCTCCGCCTGCAGGCCGCCGAATCCGCCGCCGTCCACAGTGTAGGCGAAATCCGCGCCGAACAGCTCCACGTCGAAGTGCTTGGTGCCCTCTCCGATCTCCTCGTCCGGCGTGAAGCCGATACGGAGCTTGCCGTGCTTTACCTCCGGATGCTGGAGGAGGTATTCGCTGGCCGCCATGATTTCCGCGATGCCGCACTTGTCGTCCCCGCCCAGAAGCGTAGTGCCGTCCGTCACGATCAGGTCATGGCCTACGTACTCCGCCATCTCCGGAAAGTCCGCCCGCCGGAACACGATGTCCTCCGCCTCGTTGAGGACGATGTCCCCGCCGTCATAGTTCTCCACGATCCGGGGCTTCGTCCCTTCGTTGGACACTGCGGGGGATGTATCCATATGGGCGATTAGCCCCAGCACCGGCGCGTCCTCGCAGCCCTCTGACGCGGGGACGGTGGCGTATACGTAGCAGTGCTCCCTGTCGTAGGTGATTTCCGTGGCCCCTATGTCCTCAAGCTGCCCGGCCAGGAGCTTCGCCAGGTCGTGCTGCTTCGCCGTGCTGGGCGATGTTCCAGTCGTCTCATCGGATTGGGTGTCGATTTTGGCATACTGCAAAAAGTAATCGATTGTCTTTGACATGTTCTGTTGACCTCTCTTTTCTGCGTTTTAAGCAGGCAGCGCATTGCCGGGGATACATGCGCTGCCGCTGAGTGCGCGTATTTCTTTGTTATCTGATTTTCATCATACCATGAATCCGGATGAACCACAATTCTTTTCTATCTATTCCGTTTGGCCCAATGCTCCCGCTCGGTAAGCCGGTTCTTGCTCCCGTTCAGCAAG
>CAMTBF010000086.1 GCA_947068385.1 uncultured Lachnospiraceae bacterium | reverse complement strand
GACCTCAGGCAATGTCATGAAATAATTATATAACCGCGTCTCAAAAATCCTGTTCATTCAGGCAGGCAGGCTCAATATGGAATTGCTGCTTGAAAAGTTTGTCGTGCATTTTGATGACGTGTACGGAGACAGAGGCGAGAACTTCGTGGAGGAGGACGGCCGGCGTTATTTTATGCTGTATCTTAAGCCGATTATCAACGGAATCGGAAATTACTATGTGGAGGCTCGTACCAGGAATCTGGAGCGGACGGATTTGATTATTGATTACTGTGGTTTCCAATATATCATTGAAATGAAGGTATGGCACGGCAATGCATACAATGAAAGGGGAGAGGAGCAGCTGCTTGGCTATCTGGATCATTATCATCTGACGAGAGGCTATATGCTCAGCTTTAACTTTAACAAAAAGAAGAAAATAGGCGTAAAGGAAATCAGACTGGGTGAAAAGACGCTGATTGAGGCAGTCGTCTGACAAGAATAGACAACGGAAAGGACACAAACGACCATGCGAAGCAATCTGACGACGCTGTGCTATATAGAGACGGAAGACAGCTACCTGATGCTCCATCGGGTGAAGAAGGAGAACGACATCAACAAGGACAAGTGGATCGGCGTGGGCGGGCACTTCGAGGCGGGGGAGTCGCCGGAGGAGTGCCTGTTGCGGGAGGTGTATGAGGAGACAGGGCTTACCCTGACCTCCTGGAGGCTGCGGGGCATCATCACCTTTGCCACGGACACCTACGAGACGGAGTACATGTTCCTCTACACGGCGGAGGGCTATGAGGGCGCCCTGGCGGAATGCAACGAAGGGACGCTGGAGTGGGTGAAGAAGAGGGACGTCTGCGAGCTGCCCATCTGGGAGGGGGATAAGATATTCTTCCGCCTGCTGGAGGAAGAGGCCGGATTCTTCTCCCTGAAGATGACATACCAAAAAGACAGGCTTGTGGAGGCTGTCCTGAACGGACAGGACTGCATGCCGTAAGGAATCATTAGTACGAGATATGACGAAATTTTGACAGGGAGGATTCGCTTTTATGTGTGGAATAGTAGGATTTACCGGCAGCCATCAGGCAGCGCCTATCCTTTTGGACGGCCTGTCCAAGCTGGAGTACAGAGGCTATGACTCGGCGGGCATCGCCGTGCGGGACGGGGAGGAGCTGGCCCAGGTGGTCAAGGCCACGGGGAGGCTCCGCAACCTCTATGAAAAGACCGACGGCGGAAACGCGCTCACGGGCACCTGCGGCATCGGCCATACCAGATGGGCCACCCACGGGGAGCCCACCCAGACCAATGCCCATCCCCATGTGAGCGGGAACTGCACCGGATCCGCCTCCGGCCAGGTGGAGTCCGAGGTGGTGGGCGTCCACAACGGCATCATCGAGAACTACCAGGAGCTTCGGGAAAAGCTCCTGCGGCACGGATACCAATTCTACAGCGACACGGATACGGAGGTCGTGATCAAGCTGGTGGACTACTATTATAAAAAGTACAAAATCGGCCCCGTGGACGCCATCGCCAAGACCATGGTGCGCGTCCGCGGCTCCTACGCCCTGGAGCTGATGTTCCGGGACTACCCGGGGGAAATCTGGGTGGCCAGGAAGGACAGCCCCATGATCATCGGGCTTGCGCAGGGGGAGACCTATGTGGCCTCCGATGTGCCGGCGATTCTGAAGTACACCAGGTCCGTCTATTATATCGGCAATCTGGAGTTTGCAAGGCTGACGCCGGGAGAGGCCGTGTTCTACGACTTGAACGGCGACAAGATCCAGAGGGAGCCGGTGGAGGTGACATTCTCCGCGGAGGCGGCGGAGAGGGGCGGCTTCGAGCACTTTATGATGAAGGAGATCCATGAGCAGCCCAAAGCGGTGGCCGACACCCTGGGCTCCCTGATCAAAGACGGGCGGATTGACCTGAGCGGAGCCGGATTGGACCAGGAGGGGATGGCGAAGGTGCGGGACATCATCGTGGTGGCCTGCGGCTCCGCCTGGCATGTGGGGATGGCCTGCCAGTATGTGATAGAGGATCTGACGGATATCTCCGTGCGGGTGGAGCTGGCATCGGAGTTTCGGTACAGGAAGCCCCGCTTCCGGGCCGATACCCTGGTCCTTGTGATCTCCCAGTCCGGAGAGACCGCGGATACCCTGGCGGCATTGCGGCTGGCAAAGGAGAACGATGTGCCCACGCTGGCGATCGTCAACGTGGTGGGCAGCTCCATCGCCAGGGAGGCGGATCATGTGATTTATACCCTGGCTGGCCCGGAGATCGCCGTGGCCACCACAAAGGCATACAGCACCCAGCTCATCGCCGGATACTGCCTGGCGGTGCAGCTCGGCTTTGTGAAGGGCATGATCGACGAGGAAGCTTACGCCCATTATCTCGACGAGCTGCTGCTCATCCCCCAGAAGATAGAGCGGCTTTTAGAGGAGAAGGAGCGCATCCAGTGGTTCGCCGCGAAGTACGCCAATGCCCGGGACGTGTTCTTCATCGGTCGGGGAATCGACTATGCGGTCTGCCTGGAGGGGAGCCTGAAGCTGAAGGAGATATCCTATATCCACAGCGAGGCCTACGCCGCCGGGGAGCTGAAGCACGGCACGATCAGCCTGATCGAGGAGGGGACGCTGGTGATCGGCCTGCTGACCCAGAGCGACCTGTACGAGAAGACCGTCTCCAACATGGTGGAGTGCAAGTCCAGGGGAGCCTATCTCATGGGGCTGACCACCTACGGAAAGTATGCCACGGAGGACCAGGTGAACTTCACGGTATATATCCCCAAGATCGACGAGCATTTCGTGGGGAGCCTGGCGGTGGTCCCGCTGCAGCTACTGGGGTACTATATCTCTGTGGCCAGGGGACTTGACGTGGATAAGCCCAGGAACCTGGCGAAGAGCGTGACGGTGGAATAGGGGCGATAGGATAGGATAGGATAGGGGCGCTGGCGGTCTTGACAGCGTCCCTTTTATGTGATATAAGTGTATTAAGAATATTAATACACATAGATGATGCGCCATATGGCACATGATACCGGAAAGGAAGAGCGGATGATTTTGTTAGAC
The DNA here is from genome assembly GCA_947068385.1 of uncultured Lachnospiraceae bacterium. Classification (GTDB taxonomy): domain Bacteria; phylum Bacillota; class Clostridia; order Lachnospirales; family Lachnospiraceae; genus Acetatifactor. The sequence continues at coordinate 7,289 of CAMTBF010000086.1, read as the reverse complement.
TATCGGGACAAGCGCCCTCTCTATGAGCAGATGGCGGAGAAGCTGGAGCGCCTGATCGTGAACGGCGGGCTGGAGCCGCTGACCAGGATGCCCAGCGTGCGCAGCCTGGCCGTGGAGCTGTCCGTGAACCCCAACACGGTCCAGCGGGCCTATGCCCAGCTGGAGCAGGACGGCTATCTCTACACCGTCTCCGGCAGGGGGAGCTTCGTGACGGCCAGGGAGGAATGGCAGGAGAACAGGCAGAACAGGATATGGCAGGAATGGCAGGCGGCCACCGCACAGGCCAGGGAGGCGGGAATCCCGGCAGAACGGCTGATTGCGGGAATCCGGCAGATTTATGGGGAGGACGGACAATGATAGAATTCAAAAATGTAGTCAAGAGCTTCGGCGATGTGAAAGCCATAGACGATGTCAGCGCCGCCATAGAGGAGGGCCATGTGTTCGGCCTGATCGGCACCAACGGCGCGGGGAAGTCCACCCTGATGCGGCTGGCCAGCGGCGTCCTGAGAGCCGACGCAGGAGACGTCATCGTGGACGGGGAGGAGATTTATGACAATCCTGCCGGAAAGGCAAATATCTTCTATATCTCCGATGACCAGTATTTCTTCCGAAACGGCACGCCCATGGACATGCTGCGCCTGTACCAGACCTACTACCCGGGCTTAGACAGCGCCAAATGGCAGGAGCTCATGGGGAAATTCGGCCTGGATCAGGGGCGCAAGGTGAACACCTTTTCCAAGGGGATGAAGAAGCAGCTCTCTATCCTCTGCGGAATCAGCGCGAACACGAAATATCTGTTCTGCGACGAGACGTTCGACGGCCTGGACCCTGTCATGCGCCAGGCGGTGAAGGCCCTGTTCGTCAGGGAGATAGAGGAGAGGGGCCTGACCCCGGTGATCGCCTCCCACAACCTGCGGGAGCTGGAGGACATCTGCGAGTCCGTAGGGCTCCTGCACAGGGGCGGCATCCTCTTCGAGCGGGACCTGGACGAGATGAAGCTGAACCTCCACAAGGTGCAGTGCGTCATCAAAGAGGAGGAGATGCTGCGCCGGATCAAAGAGGGCATGGAGATCCTGACCATGGACAACAGAGGGGCCCTCTATACCTTTACGGTCAGGGGCAGCAGGCAGGAGGTGGACGGGTTCCTGGAGGAAGCCGCGCCTGTATTCTACGAGCTGCTGCCCCTGTCTTTGGAAGAGATATTCATCAGCGAAACGGAGGTAAAGGGATATGACGTCAAAGAACTTCTTTTTTAAGGTCATGAGGGAAGACCTGAGGCATAAAATCTGGATGCTGGCCCTGTCCGCCCTGGGGAGCTTCCTGATGCTGACCGTGGTGTGGCTGATCTGGCGCAGCAACCAGGCGGGCATCGAGGAGATGGCGGCAGAGGGGATCCGCTTCCGCGGGATGGACAGCAGGGAGTACCTGATCGGGGAGACGGTGTCCTTTTTCCGGGAATACGCCGCCGTGACGGGAGGGATAGTGGCCATTGCCGGGGCCCTCATTACGGGGCTCTTCGGCTTCCGCTTCGTCTTCCATAAGAATATGGTGGATGCCTACCACAGCCTGCCCGTGAAGCGGGACACCCTGTTCGCGGCCTGCTTCCTGGATGGCTTCCTGCTCTGGCTCCTGCCTTTCATCGTGTTCTATCTGCCCACCCTGGCCCTGGCGGCAGGCTATCTGGGAAAGCTGGGGGCAGGCGGGGAGGACATAGGGCGGCTGCTGGGAAACGCGGCCCTGACCTTAGTTACATTGGTGACTGTGTTCCTGCTGGTCTACGGCCTGGTGCTGACGGCGGTGATGCTGAGCGGCAATATCCTGAATACCCTGGTCAGCATGATGATCCTGGGCCTGGGGGGCATAAGCGCCGTGGGGATCTGGTATGCCTTTTTCCTGACCTATATGGACCGGTTCTACAATACGTGGAACTGGAGCGCCCTGTCCCATGTCTCGCCCCTCTTCGCGGCCCCGGCCCTGCTCTATTGGAGGATGGGGGCGGAGGGCGGCCTGGGGGCTTTCCTGGGGAAGCTGGCAGTGGATTTCGCCCTGGCGGCCGCCCTGGGGTGCTGCGCCTGGCTGCTGTACCGCAGGAGGGCATCCGAGCTGGCGGAGCAGGGAGTGAAGAACCGGGCGGCCAAGACCCTGATGAGGATCCTGGCGGGAATCGTTGCGGGCATGTGCGGATGGATGCTGTTCCAGCTGTTCGCAGGCGGCCAGATGCTGGGCTGGGGGATTTTCGGCCTGACATTTTCCGTCCTGCTCTGCCTTGGGGTGCTGGACATCATCTTCGGCATGGACTTCAAGGCGTTCTTCACCCATAAGCGCCAGATGGCGGCTGTGCTGGCCGTGGCATTGCTCATCTGCTTCGCTTTCAACTGGGACTGGCTGGGCTATGACGACTATCTGCCGGACAAGGAGGAAATCGCGGAGATAGGGGTCTGGACAGGGGAGTTCAGCAACCGCTATACCGTGGTCGATTTCCAGGACTCCCCGCTTTTCAGGATGCGCTTCCAGGACGCGGACGCCATCTACGCCTACCTGGAGCGGGCCATAGAAGAGGAGCCACAGGGAGCGTGGTTTAATCTGCTCACCAGGGTCACCCTGAAAAGCGGCAGGAGCTATTATAGGAAATACTGCATAGACAGCCGGGACAAGGACTTGCTCTGGCCCCTGCTCTCCCACGAGGAATATGTGGAATACGCTTTCTGCATCAGCCAGGAGATGCTGGAACGCTGCGAGAAGTTCGAGCTCCAGCGCCAGGGCTACGGGGAGATATTTTCCCTGAGGGATTTCGGGCCGGAGGCCTTTTGGACGATTATCCAGGCCTACAACCGGGATGTGCTGGAGAATCCGGAGGGCACGTTCCAGGGTAAGGGAAGGCGGCTGGCCAGCCTGGAATTCAATGCTTGGGGCAGAGCGGAAATCAGCACCATGGTCAGGATAAGCATCTACGACACCATGGAGCATACCCTGGAGGCCCTGGAGGACGCAGGCCTCGGAGAATGGGCGGCGCCGCCGGATCCCGGGGAGATCACTGCCATATCCTTAAGCCTGCCCGGAAACTATGAGGAGATGACGGCGGAGGAGATGACAGACCTTGCCAGGAAGTATTACGGGCTGGCCGGGGACCAGGAGGAGCAGGAGAAGCAGGAGAAGGCCGAACTCTTCGGAGAGACCATCCAGGCCACTCCGGACAGGGAGTTTGGGCTGCTGCCCGCGCTGGAGATCACCGACCGGGCGCTGATAGAGGAGCTGTGGGCGCTTATGGACTATTCCGATCCCTGCCGCAGCGACAGCCTGTTCCAGGAGGGCGGCGTGGAGGTATCCTGCATGGACAGAGAGGGAAATTCTCTGCGCTGCTACCTGCCCATGGGCGTGCTTCCGGAGAAATTTATCCTGATGTTCGGGGACTGTTCATAAAATATTGATGAAATATTCATATCTTCCCACAGCTTAGTGTTGAATCCGCCGGACAAATCTGGTACAATAAAGGGCAGGGCTTTTGTACAAGGCCAAGAAAGGTATGAATAACCGTGAAGATAATCGATAAGGTATTTGGCACTCACAGCGAGAGGGAGATCAAGAGGATCATGCCCCTGGTGGAGAAGATCGAGGGGCTGCGCCCCCAGATGCAGGCCCTCTCCGATGAGGAGCTTAGGAACAAGACTGCGGAATTCAAGAAAAGGCTGGCGGAGGGAGCGACTTTGGACGACCTGCTTCCCGAGGCCTACGCCACCGTCAGGGAGGCCACGGCCAGGGTGCTGAAGACAGAGCACTACAGGGTACAGCTGATCGGCGGCATCATCATGCACCAGGGGCGCATCGCCGAGCTGCGCACCGGTGAAGGAAAGACCCAGACGTTCCTGCTCCCGGCCTACCTCAATGCCCTGGAGGGCAAAGGCGTCCATGTGGTGACGGTGAACGACTACCTGGTGAAGCGTGACGCGGAGTGGATGGGGCAGGTGCATGAGTTCCTGGGTCTGTCCGTGGGGATGATCCTCAACAGCATGACCAGCGAGGAGCGCCAGAAGGCCTATCAGTGCGACATCACCTATGTGACCAACAACGAGCTGGGCTTCGACTATCTGCGGGACAACATGGTCATCTACAAGGAGCAGCTGGTCCTGCGGGGTCTGCACTTCTGTATCATAGACGAGGTGGACTCGGTGCTGATCGACGAGGCCAGGACGCCTCTGATCATCTCCGGCCAGAGCGGCAAGTCCACCGCCCTCTACGAGATGTGCGACCTGCTGGCCCGCCGCATGCAGCGTGGCGCGGACGTGGCTGAGCTGACTAAGATGGACGCCATCATGGGCGTGGTCCAGGAGGAGAGCGGTGACTTCATCGTCAACGAGAAGGACAAGGTGGTGAACCTTACCGCGGCCGGCGTGAAGAAGGTGGAGGATTTCTTCCATATCCAGAACTACGCGGATCCCGAGAACCTGGAGATCCAGCACAATATCATATTGGCCCTGCGGGCCCACAACCTGATGTTCCGCGACCAGGATTATGTAGTCAAGGACGACCAGGTGCTGATCGTGGATCAGTTCACGGGCCGCATCATGCCCGGGCGGCGGTATTCCGACGGCCTGCACCAGGCCATAGAGGCCAAGGAGCATGTGAAGGTGAAGCGGGAGAGCAAGACCCTGGCCACCATCACGTTCCAGAATTTCTTCAACCTGTTCGAGAAGAAATGCGGCGCTACCGGTACGGCCCTCACGGAGGAGAAGGAGTTCCGGGAAATCTACGGCATGGACGTGGTGGAGGTGCCCACCAATGTGCCGGTGATCCGGAAAGACCTGCAGGACGCGGTGTACAAGACCAAGGCCGAGAAGCTGAAGGCCATCGTGGACGCGGTGGAGGAGGCCCATGCCAAGGGACAGCCTGTGCTGGTGGGCACCATCACCATCGAGGCCAGTGAGGAGCTGAGCAAGATGCTGACCAGGCGGGGCATTGGACACAAGGTGCTGAACGCCAAGTTCCATGAGATGGAGGCGGAGATCGTGGCGGACGCCGGCATCCACGGCGCGGTCACCATCGCCACCAACATGGCGGGCCGCGGTACGGACATCAAGCTGGACGAGGAGTCTAGGGCGGCAGGGGGACTGAAGATCATCGGTACGGAGCGCCATGAGTCACGGCGTATCGACAACCAGCTCCGGGGACGTTCCGGCCGCCAGGGAGACCCGGGCGAGTCCAAATTCTATATTTCCCTGCAGGACGACCTGATGCGGCTGTTCGGTTCCGAGCGGCTGATCAACATGTTCAACAGGCTGGGCGTGCCGGAGGGGCAGGAGATTGAGCACAGCGCCCTGACCAATGCCATCGAGTCCGCCCAGAAGAAGATAGAGAACAACAACTTCGGCATCCGCAAGAACCTGCTGGAGTACGACAGGGTCATGAGCGAGCAGCGGGAGATCATCTATGACGAGCGCCTGCGGGTGCTGAACGGCGAGAGCATGCGGGACTTCATCTACAAGATGATCACCGATATCGTGGAGAACTGCGTGGACACCAGCATCAATGACGATGCGCCGGTGGAGGAGTGGAACTTCGGCGAGCTGAACACCCTGCTGATCCCCACCATCCCCTTGGAGCCCGTCACGGCGGAGCGGGTGGCGAAGCCGAAGAAGAACAGCTTAAAGCAGCAGCTCAAGGAGGAGGCAGTGAAGCTCTATGAGAGCAAGGAGGCGGAGTTCCCCAACGCGGAGGCCATCCGGGAGCTGGAGCGGGTCATCCTGCTGAAGGTCATAGACCGGAAGTGGATGGACCATATCGACGACATGGAGCAGCTGCGCCAGGGCATCGGCCTCCAGGCCTACGGCCAGAGGGATCCTCTGGTGGAGTACAAGATGAGCGGCTACGACATGTTCGACGAGATGACCCAGAACATCAAGGAGGAGACCGTCCGGATGCTGCTGCATATCAAGGTGGAGCAGAAGGTGGAGCGGGAGCAGGTGGCCAAGGTCACCGGCACCAACAAGGACGACTCCGTGGCCAAAGCCCCCACCAAGCGGGCCAATGCCAAGATATATCCCAACGATCCCTGCCCCTGCGGCAGCGGCAAGAAGTACAAGCAGTGCTGCGGAAGGAAATGACGTGTAACCCTAACCATACTAATTTTCAGAAAGAAGGTGACGTTAAGTGGTAGAATTAGATCAGATGAAGACAGAACTACAGTCCTACGAAACTCCATTAGCGGAAGTGAGGGATTCACTTTGACCTCGCTAACAAGGAGAAGCGGATCGAAGAATTAGAGCGGGAGATGGAAGCCCCGGGCTTCTGGGACGACCCCGACAGCTCCAACAAGAAGATGAAGGACTTAAAGGACCTGAAGGGCACCGTAGAGGGCTGCAACAAGCTCTCCGGCCAGTATGAGGACATCCTGACCCTCATCGAGATGGGATACGAGGAGAACGACGCCTCCCTGATTCCCGACATCCGGGCCGAGCTGGACGACTTCATCGCCCAGTTCGAGGAGCTGCGCATCGGCACCCTGCTCTCCGGCGAGTACGATGCCAACAATGCCATCCTGAAGCTCAACGCGGGCGCGGGGGGCACCGAGAGCTGCGACTGGTGCAGCATGCTCTACCGCATGTACACCAGATGGGCGGAGCGCAAGGGCTTCGCGGTGGAGGTGCTGGACTTCCTGGACGGGGACGAGGCGGGCATCAAGTCGGTGACTTTCCAGGTCAACGGCACCAATGCCTACGGGTACCTGAAATCCGAGAAGGGCGTCCACAGGCTGGTGCGCATTTCCCCTTTCAATGCCCAGGGCAAGCGCCAGACCTCTTTCGTGTCCCTGGACGTGATGCCGGACATCGAGGAAGACCTGGACGTGGAGATCGACGAGAAGGACCTGCGCATCGACACTTACCGAAGCAGCGGCGCAGGCGGACAGCACATCAACAAGACCTCCTCCGCCATCCGCATCACCCACATCCCCACGGGGACAGTGGTGCAGTGCCAGAACGAGCGCAGCCAGTTCCAGAACAAGGACAAGGCCATGCAGATGCTGAAGGCCAAGCTGTTCCTGTTAAAGCAGGAGGCCAACGTGGAGAAGCTCTCCGACATCCGCGGCGAGGTGAAGGACATCGGCTGGGGGAACCAGATCCGCTCCTATGTGCTCCAGCCCTACAAGCTGGTCAAGGATCTGCGGACAGAGGTGGAGACCGGGAATACGGACGCAGTGCTGGACGGCGGGCTGGACTTGTTCATCAACGGGTACCTGAAGTGGATCAGCATCTCCCAGAAAGGGCAGAGAAGAAAAATGTGCAGGAACAAGATCT
>CAMTBF010000085.1 GCA_947068385.1 uncultured Lachnospiraceae bacterium | reverse complement strand
AATGCCCCAGGACTTCACCTGCTCCTCGATCACAGGCTCCAGCTCCTCGAATATGTACAGCTTCTCCACTTTTGAAGCGAATTCCTCTATCAGCTTCCTAGGCAGGGGATGTACCAGGCCCAGCTTCAGGACGCTTGCCTGGGGCATGGCCTCCCGCACATACTGGTACGGGATTCCGCTCGTGATGAAGCCCACCGATGTATCCCGGTACTCCGCCCGGTTCACGGACATGGCACAGGCATCCTCCGCCAGCCTCTTCATGCGCTCCTCTACCACGATATGGCGCTTGATGGCATTTCCGGGCATCATGACATACTTAGCGGTATTCCGTTCATAGGGGACAGGCGCCTTCTCCTGCCGCTCCTCCAGCTCCACGATGCCCTGGGAGTGGGAAAGCCTGGTGGTGGAGCGCACCATCACAGGCGTGTCGTACTCCTCACTTAAGTCAAAGGCCAATTTCGTAAAGGCTTTCGCCTCGGCGCTGTCCGAGGGCTCCAGCACGGGAATCATGGCCGCCCTGGCCACCATCCGGCTGTCCTGCTCGTTCTGGGAGCTGTACATGCCCGGATCGTCCGCCGCCACTACCACCATTCCGCCGCCTACGCCCGCATAAGCAGCCGTGAACAGCGGATCCGATGCCACGTTCACCCCCACATGCTTCATGGAGCACATGGAGCGCGCTCCGGCGATGGAAGCGCCGATGGCCACCTCCGCCGCCACCTTCTCATTGGGAGACCACTCCGCGTAGACCTCCTCGTATTTCGCGATTGCCTCGCTGATCTCCGTACTGGGCGTGCCCGGATAGGCCGCCGACACCTTCACGCCCGCCTCGTAGGCTCCTCTCGCTATGGCCTCATTGCCTAGCAGTATCTTCTTCTCTGACACGATTTTCCTCCTGCTTTCTATTCCATACCATCCATACCAAATTTATGATAGGTCGTCTCTGTCATCCGCCTCCCGGGGCACCGTCTCTTTGGCCTGGGCCTTGAACTTCGCCACCTCCTTCATGGCCTGGGGGATGGCGATGTTCGTCCCCGCTCCGGCCACGCAGCCGCCGGGACAGGCCATGCCCTCTATCAGGCAGCCGTTCTTCCTGCCCGCCTTGGCCAGCAGCAGCATCTTCTTGCACTCCGTCAGGCCCTCCGCGTGCTCTATCTTCACCTCGGTACCGGGGTAATAGGTCTTGATGCACTCCTCGATGGCCCCCGCCACGCCGCCTGCCACGCCATAGCCACGGCCCGCCCCGGTGGCGTCCTCCATCTCGTCCATGGCCTTGATCTCCTCCAAAAGAATCCCCCTGGCCTCGAACATCCCGGTCAATTCCTCAAAAGTGATGACGAAATCCACGTCCGAGCGGATCGTCCTGCGGCTGGCCTCCAGCTTCTTGGAGGCGCAGGGCCCGATGAACACCACCTGGGCGTCCGGATGCTCCTGCTTGATGATCCTGGCCGTGGCCACCATGGGGGTCAGCTCGTTGCTGATCTTGTCGATGGTCTCGGGGAAGAGGTGCTTGGCCATCACGGACCAGGAGGGACAGCAGGAGGTCAGGGCGAAGCTCTGCTTCCCTGTGGCCACCTCGTTCACGTAATGCTCCGCCTCCGCCATGCAGCCCAAGTCCGCGCCGATGGCCGTCTCGTACACGTCCGCGAAGCCCAGCTCCTTCAGCGCCGTCTTGAACATCTCCGGCGTGACCTTCGGCCCGAACTGTCCCGCGAAGGCCGGGGCCACCTGGGCGATGATCTCCCTGCCCGACTGCATGGCCCGGATGAGCTGGAATATCTGGGACTTGTCCGCTATGGCCCCGAAGGGACAGCTCACCATGCACATCCCGCAGGACACGCATCTATCGTTATCTATGTAAGCCCTGCCGAACCGGTCGGATTTGATCGCGTCCACACCGCAGGCCGCCTTGCAGGGGCGCTCCTTGTGGCAGATGGCGTCATAGGGGCATACCTCCTTGCACTTGCCGCATTTGATGCACTTCTCCTGGTCGATGACGGACTTGCCGTTCACCATGGAGATTGCCCCCTTGGGGCATACGCTGTGGCAGGGATGGGCCACGCAGCCCATGCAGGAGCTGGTGACTTCATAATGGTTCTCCGGACAGGCGTTGCAGGCGGAAGGGATGACCTGCATCAGGGGCGGCTCATAGTATTTCTCGTCGATGTCGCTCTCCTCCAGCCCCTGGGTCAGATGGCCGGGATGCTCCCTGTTCTCCGGGCGCAGGCTCATGCCCATGGCCAGGCGGATGCGCTCGCGGATGATGGCCCTGTCCCGGTACACGCTCTCCCAGTACAGGGGCTCTTCGTAGTCCACTATTTTATAAGGGAGCGCCTCCATGTCGTCCTTTAGGTTCGTCGAATTGTACGCCAGGTTCGCCACTTCCCGAAATACCCGTCTCCTGCGCTGGCGGACGGGGGTGTCGATTCCTCTCATGCTGCTCATGGCTGTAAGCCTCCTTTCATGCAGACCAAAAATCCTGCCTGCATCTATGGTAACATAGGCATGGGGCGGATTGCAACTGTCTTTTATTAAGAAAACCCGCCTCGGACAGAATTTCTGTCAGGGGCGGGAAGCCTTTCATATCACAATAGATTCCTTCCAAAATCAGCAGTATTTCTTTATGGCCGCATCGATCATGCCGGCGCACTTCTCCACCTGGGGCATGTCCTCGGGCAACAGGGCGGGCATGGGCCTGCGCACCGTTCCGATGTCGATCCCTGTGCGGATCTTCAGGATCTCCTTCATCACCGCGTACAGATTGCCGTGGCAGACGCCCATGGCATAGATGATGCTGGTGGCCTCATCCTGGATTGCCATGGCGGCCTTCATGTCGCCGGCCTGGTAGCGCTCCATGATTTTCATGTAAAGCTCCGGCATGACGCCGTATGTACCGCCGATTCCTCCGTCCGCCCCCATGGCCAGCCCGGATACAAGCTGCTCGTCGGGGCCGTTGAAGACGACGAAGTCTTCGCCGCCCTCCATCCGGAAGGTCTGGATATCCGTCACCGGCACGGAGCTGTTCTTCACGGCCCTCACCTTCGGATTCTTCTTCATCTCCTTGAACAAGGGCAGCGTCAGGGCCACGCCTGCCAGCTGGGGGATATTGTAGATCACGAAATCTGTGTTCGGGGCCGCGGCGGATATATCGTTCCAGTACTGCGCGATGGCATATTCGGGCAGATGGAAATAAATAGGCGGTATGGCGGCTATGGCGTCCACGCCCAGGCTTTCCGCATGGGCGGCCAGCACGCGGCTGTCCCTGGTATTGTTGCACGCCACATGGGCGATCACCGTCAGCTTCCCTGCGGCCACCTTCATCACATGCTCCAGCGTCAGCTTCCGCTCCTCCACATCCTGGTAGATGCATTCCCCCGAGGAGCCGCCCACGTAGAGCCCTTTCACTCCCTTGTCCACGAAGTACGCCGCCAGCTCTTCCACCCTATCGGCGCTGACGCGGCCCTCTTCGTCATAACATGCGTAGAACGCTGGAATGATTCCCTGATATTTTGCTTTGCTATTCTCCATTTTCTACCTTCTTTCTTTCAGGTTGCTTTTTCTGACAACATATATTATAATGGCTTATGTTCATTTAGACAACAATAGATAACAGTATTTATGATTTTTTAACATCTTTATAAATAAGGAGAGTACAAATATGGCCGGATCCTTCCTCGATTCCCTGACAGAACGCTACAGCACGCTCACCCGCTCCGAAAAGAAACTGGCCGGATATATCTTTGCAAATTCCACGGAAGCGCAGTATCTGTCCATCAACTCGCTGGCGGAGAACAGCGGCGTATCGGAGGCCACCATCACCCGCTTCTGCCAGAAGATGGGGCTTTTGGGCTACAACAACCTGAAGATCGCCCTGGCGAAATCCGATTATTCCTTCAACCAAAGGCAGCAGGTCAGCGAGACCATGTCCGAGCATCCGGAGGCGGATGACGTCCTGGGCTCCATCAGCAGGGAGCTGTTCGATTCCTACGTCCTGTCCCTCCGGGAAACCATCGAGCAGCTCGAGCCGGATTCCTTCAACCACGCTGTGGAGCTGCTGTCCAACGCCCGGCATGTGTACTGCTTCGGCCAGGGCGCCGGAATGGTCATGGCCATGGAGACGTCTGCGCTGTTTTCCACCATCTCTCCGAACTTTGTCCACATCTCGGATTCCCACCTGCAGATCATCCATACGGCCCTGGCCACATCCGAGGACGTGATCCTGTTCTTCTCCTATTCCGGTTCTACCAAGGACGTGCAGGAGCTGCTGAATCTGGCCAAGGAACGCTCCGTCCCCATGATCCTGATCACCCATTTCCCCAATTCCCCTGCCGCGGAGCTGGCGGAGGTGACGCTCATCTGCGGATACAATGAAAATCCCATCCACGCGGGATCCGTGAGCGCCAAAATGGGGCAGCTTCTGCTCATCGACTGCCTCTTCCAGGCCTTCTGCTCCAACAACCCCCAGGAGACCCTGGCCAGCCGGGTAGCCGTATCGGAGGCCGTCTCCAGGAAGCTGTTGTGATTGCCTGTGAAGGGGGACTTCATCTGCGGTTCAGCCACACGTTCGTCCAGAGCTCCTCAAGCTGGCTCTTCTCGATGCGCCGGATGCGGGTCCTTGTCAGGCAGTGCCCGTCCTCCTTATTTCCCGCGCAGTAAGCCAGCAGCATGGCATCTTTTGTAAACAGGATCGCCGTATAGCAGTATCCCCTGGTCTCGTCCCCCTCCACGATCATGGGGTGGGAAAATGACTTTCCGTTGTCACGGCTGGCCGCGATCACCAGGGGGAACCTCCCGCCCGTGACAGGCTCCCAGGCCTCGAAGCGGCCATTGTAGATGGGAATCGGATTCCACACCGCGTATATGGTGCCGTCGCTGTCCCGCCGCATGCTCAGGGGGCTGTTTGGCGAAGTGAAGCGCGACGGCTGGCATGCCGTCCAGCTGTCCCCCTCGTCCATGGAGAACATCTCATACTGGTTCCCCAGATCCGTCCTGGCCCATCCCCAGAGTATCCCAGGGGCAAGCTCCAGCACTCCCGGCTCCTGAAGGCCGGAATAGCAGAAGGAGGAATAGGGCATGGCGCATTTGTCTCTGGCACAGCGCCAGGTGGCCCCGTCATCGTCCGAGTAGAAGAACATCGCCAGGGAGCGGCCGTCCATATACTTCTCTCCGGTGCGGTGGCTGGCCACGGGAACGATGATCCTGCCGCTGGCAAGCCTCACGACCCTGTCGTTGTTCATTACAAAGAAATCTTCCTGGGGCGTGCACACCACCCTCTCCCCCCAGGTCTTCCCCCTGTCGGAGGAACGGCGCAGGAAAATCTGCGTGCGCTTGTATGTAAGCCTGACCAGATAGAACAGGCCCACGTCTCCGTTCTGCATCATCAGCAGCGCGGGCGACATCATGTTGACGCCGTTCTCCCCCTGATAGGTGAGGATGATCTCGTCCTCGCCCCAGGTCCTGCCTCCGTCCGTGGAACGGATCAGGCTCAGATCCGCAAAGGCTTCATCGGAGCTGCTGTCTCCCCGGAACCGGCTGTACACGAATATGATCTCACCGTCCGGCAGCTCCAGGAATGTCCCCTCGCTGTTTCTGGGGTTGTTCTCCCTGGGGCCTATGCTGGCCGTCACGGCCCCCAGCTCCCCCTGTTTTACATAATTCATATAGGTCTCTCCTTTCTGGAAAAACGGAACCAATGAAAAGTCCCTGACAAAACGGAAATCTGTCAGGGACTCAACATAGGTTCATGCCTCCATCGGCCCCATGGCCAGACCTTCGGCCGGCTGCCCGCCGGGGCTACGCCCCGGAGTCAGCTTCACTCAAAATATTTTCTGGCCGGAGCCTTTCCGAGCCTCAATCAGTTTGAATAGCTGGCAATGATGTCCTCAAGGGGCTCCAGCTTCTCGTATTCGGCCATCAGCTTGCTATAGCCCAGCCGCTCCAGCTCCGCCAGATACTCGTCCCAGGTAGAATCTACATCCTTTTGCCCCAGGAAGACCTGCGTGCGGTACTCGCCCACATAGGCGTTGATGTCTCCGGAAACCTCCGCACCGATGGTAGCCAGATCCGTCACATTGGAAATGTCCTGCTTGTACTCAGGATGCTGGAACTTCATCCAGGATCCGTCGGGGCCGGTCCAGTACTTGCTGCCGGAATTGAACAGAGGATCGTCCGCAATCCAGGCGGTAACGTCCGCATCCTGTCCCAGCTGACCGAAGGTCCAGGTTCCCCTTTCACCGTTGGCCAGGTTGTTGATGATCACAGGAGCCGTTCCCTCGTCATTCCACTTCCAGTCAACGTCCTTCTCGCCGTAAACCATGGATGCATGGAAATCCTTGTCGCCGCCGCCGAACCAGGCCAGCTCCACGAACTGCAGGATCTTGGCCAGCTTCTGGTCGTCGATGTCTGCCCTGACGAAGAAGTTCTCATAGGCGGGAGACGCGTTCACCAGGGACTGCACTGTGCCGCCGTCAGGCTTGATGCCAGGGGTAGCCAGGATGGTAGCCTCGGGAATCCTCTCCAGCAGCTGCAGAGGAGGGCGGTCCAGAGCCCAGGAGGACTGCAGCGCGTTGGTGGAGACGATGTAATAGCCGGCGTTTCCGCTGTTCACCTTATCCCACATGAGCTGGCGGTTGCCCTGGATGATATCCTGGTCCACCAGGCCGCGGGCGTTGAGCTCCGCGAAGCCCTTCAAGAACTCTTTGTACTCGGGAAGCACATAGTACATTTCTGCCTTGCCGTCCACCTCGTTGACGCCGCCGTGGAAGCCGTAGGCGCTGTAATACTGGCCATGGGTCAGGTTCTGTCCTGTGACGCCCACGGTGTCGTTCTCGCCGTTGCCGTCGGGATCCTTATTCACGAAAGCATCGATGATTTCGATGAACTTGCTCAGCTCGATGCCGTCGTCCGCCACATAGAGCCTGTCGGAGACCTGCTCCACGTTCACGCCCAGGTCGATGCCCAGGTTCTGAATCCAGTCATAGCGATAGTAGTCGCAGTTCAGGTAATATCCCACGAACTGGAAGGTCACGCCCGTCAGGTAGTTGAACTCCTGGTCGTTCTCCGGGTTCAGGGTCTGCGCGTACAGCAGCGGGTTCTCGTCATAGTTCTTGATCAGGCTGGGGCAATACTTCTCCACCATGTTTCTGGGGATGGTGCGCACCAGCTCCTGTTCGTACATCCAGGCACTGGATTTGCCGGACAGCGTTGCGCAGTCGGGCATTTCTCCGGATGCCAGCATAACGTTCAGCGCGTCATTGCCTTCCTGCTTGATGACGGTGATGTCGCAGTCCAGCGCATCCTCCAGCATGGTCTCGCAGTAGCTGCCGTCCTCATAGGTGGAGTCGCTCCAGTACCCCGTATAGGTGATGCTGTAGCGCTCGTTGGGGTCGGGGGCCGGGATGTCGTCGTCCGCGACGGCATTGTCCGCCTGGGCGTCATCTCCGGATGCCGCGTCATCCTCAGACGCCGCATCGTCCTCTTTCGACTCGGCCGGTGCATCTTCCTTCGAATCTGCCCCCCCTGATGCATCGTTTCCGCCCTGGTCGCCGCAGCCGGACATCATCCCGACGGTCAGCAGGCCGGCCAGCAACAGACTGACTAACTTCTTACTCTTCATACCAATTCCTCCTTATTGGATTTTTTGTTTTATGGCAAGGCTGGAACCGGAAGGCTCAGATTCCTTCCAGCTCCTGCCGTTCCACACGCCTGACGCGGGTCCTGACCAGACAGCTCCCGTCTGTCTCGCTTCCCGCGCAATATCCCAGCAGCAGCGCGTCCTTCGTGAAATACATGGCGCAGTAGCAGTATCCGCTGGCTTCATCCGTCTCAAAGGCCACAGGCACGGAAAAGCTCTTCCCGTTGTCCGCGCTGGACGCGATGACCATGGGCGTCCTGCCTCCTGTAAAAGCGCGCTCCGACCTCCCACGCCCGTTGTACTCCGGAATCGGGTTCCACACCGCGTACAGCTTCCCGTCCCCGTCCCGCTTCATGCTCAAGGGGCTGCAGGGGGAAGTGAACCGGGAGGGCTGGCTGGCTGTCCAGGTCTCCCCATTGTCCATGGAGAACATCTCGTACTGTGCGCACAGATCGGTCCTGGCCCAGCCCCAGAGGATTCCCGGAGCCAGCTCTATGAGCCCCGGCTCCTGCAGCCCCGAGGTGGTATTGGCCCAGGGAAGCGAGCATCTGGAGCGGGAGCAGGCCCACGTCCGCCCGTCGTCGTCCGAATAGAAGAACATCGCCCTGGCATTGCCGTCCATGCGCCCGTCCCCTCCCCAGGAACGGTGGCTTGCCACAGGCACCATGATTCTGCCGCTTGCCAGGCGCACGATCCTGTCATTGTTGAGGACAAAGAAATCCTCCTGCTCCGTGCACAGCGTCCTCTCGCCCCAGGTCCGGCCGCCATCCGAGGAACGGCGCAGGAATACCTTGGTCACGGCGTAGGTGATGCGCACCAGATAAAACAGTCCCGGCACCCCGTCCTCCATCATGAGCAGGCCCGGCGACATCATGTTCACGCCGCCCTCTCCTTCGCAGGTCAATATCACGCCCTCGTCCGTCCAGCTTACGCCTCCGTCCACGGAGCGCATCAGGGCCAGATCCGCAAACGCATGGTCATTGGGCGAATCCCCCTTGAACCTGCTGTACACGAAAATCAGCTCTCCGTCCGCAAGCTCCAGAAAAGTCCCCTCGCTGTTTCGCGGATTGCCGGACGATGGCACCAGCTCCGCAGCGACGACGCCGAGATTCTGATACCGCATTCCGTCTCTCATGTCATTCTCTCCTTTCTGTGGCGGACGGATCCTCCGTCCGATTCGATTCTATCATCCATTTGCCGACATCAGCCCTTTACGGCTCCCACCATGATTCCCTTTACGAAATATTTCTGGAGGAAAGGATATACCATGATGATCGGAAGCACCACGATTACGGTGGTGGCGGCCTTGACCGTCTCCGGGTTGATGTCCATATTGCTTCCGGCCACGTCTATCAGGTTCTGGGCATCCTTTTTCTGCATGGTGTCCAGCATCCTGCGCAGCAGGTACTGCAGGGTGGTCAGTTCCGCCACGCTGCGGGTGTAGATCATATTGTCGAACCAGGCATTCCACTGTCCCACTATCTGCCACAGGGACACCGTCGCCAGCACAGGCTTAGACAGCGGCATGATGATGCGGACGAACACCTGCAGCGGGGAAGCGCCGTCGATGCTGGCCGCCTCCTCCATCCCCTTGTCGATGGAGAAGAAGTAGTTGCGGATGATGATGCAGTTGTAAATCGAAAAACCGCCGGGCAGTATGTACACCAGGAAATTATTCGTCAGATGCAGGTTCCGCATATTGATGTATGTAGGAATCAGGCCGCCCGAGAAGAACATCGGTATCAGCAGGATCGCCGTGATGAGGCTCCGGAAGGGCATCTGGCTCCTGGTCAGCGTATAGGCCGCCAGACAGGTGACTACGATATGGAACGCCGTCCCCAGCACCGTCCTGGCCACAGATATCAGCATGGCGTTCAGGATCTCGGAATCCTTGAAGCAGTAAGCGTAGGCTTCAAACGATACTACCTTCGGGAAAAAGTTCACATGCATGAAAGAGATGTCCTGGGCTCTGGAAAAGGAGCGCACGATCATGTCCCAAAAGGGGATGAGTATCGTGATGCAGAACAGAACCATGAACGCGATATTGAAGACATCGAATGCCTTGCTGTAAACCGACTGTTGCATCTTATGCGGCTTATACTGTTCTTCTTTATTTTTTGCCATTTTCATGTTCCTCCTTCCTATATCCTATATGATCCTGTATTCCGGATTCGCCTTGCGCGCGAACCAGTTGGCGAACATCACCAGCAACAGGCTGACCACGTTCTGGAACAGGCCCACCGCCGTGGAGAAGGCGTACTGGCTCTCTATGAGACCCTTCCGGTATACGAATGTGGAGATAACGTCGGACGTGGAATATACCGCATCGTTATACAGGTTGAAGATCGGGTCGAATCCTACGCTGATCAGGCTGCCGATGCTGAGGATCAGCATGGTGCACATAGTGGGCATCATGGCCGGCAGCGTCACATAGAGAATCTTCTGGAAACGGTTGGCCCCGTCGATCATGACCGCATCGTAGAGCTGGGTGTCGATGCCGGAAATCGTGGCCAGGTAGATGACGATGCTGTATCCCGTGCCCTTCCACAGGTTCACGATCAGGTAAATCGGGATGAACAGCTTCTGCTGCACCATGAAATACAGAGGCTTCTCAAAGATGCCCAGCCCCACCAGAATCGAGTTCACGATGCCGTTGGTCGGGGACAGCATCTGGTAGACGAAGGTGCCTACCACGACCCAGGACAGGAAGTGCGGCATGTAGGTGATC
>CAMTBF010000084.1 GCA_947068385.1 uncultured Lachnospiraceae bacterium | reverse complement strand
GCTCCGCACCTGCAGCCGCAGCCTCCCCAGGGACATAGGCGCGGAGCGCCCCTGCCTGAACTACCATATCAAGCAGTGCCTGGGGCCCTGCCAGGGCTATGTCACCAGAGAGCAGTACCGGGAGCAGGTGGACAGGGCGCTGGAATTCCTGAACGGGGATTACAGCCCGATTCTAAAGGAGCTGGAGGGGAAGATGCGCGCCGCCGCGGAGGAGCTGGACTTCGAGGCCGCCGCCGGCTTCCGGGATCTCTATAACAGCGTGAAGCAGGTGGCCCAGAAGCAGAAGATCACGGACAGCGCAGGGGAGGACAAGGACATCATCGCCATGTACCAGGACGACAGGGAGGCCGTGGTGCAGGTGTTCTTCGTCCGGGACGGGAAGCTGATCGGGCGGGAGCATTACTATATGACACATGTGTCGGAAAACAGCAAGCCGGAGATTCTGGAGAACTTCGTGAAGCAGTTCTACGCCGGGACGCCCTTCATCCCCAGGGAGCTGATGCTGCAGTACGAGATAGAGGACAGGGAGCTGATCGAGAAATGGCTCACCGGCCGCAAGGGAGGCCGGGTCTATGTCCGTGTGCCTAAAATCGGCTCCAAGGAGAAGCTGGTGGAGCTGGCCGCCCAGAACGCCAGGCACATCCTGGAGCAGGACAGGGAGCGGCTCAAGCGGGAGGAGGGCCGCACCATCGGCGCGGCCAAGGAGATCGCCGCCCTCTTAGGGCTTGGGAAGATCGAGCGCATGGAGGCCTTCGACATCTCCAACATCAACGGCTTCGAGAACGTGGGCTCCATGATCGTCTTCGAGAAAGGGAAGCCCAAGCCCAGCGACTACCGGAAATTCCGCATCAAGACCGTCTCCGGCCCCGACGACTACGCCTGCATGCGGGAAGTCCTTACCAGGCGCTTCCGCCACGGCCTGGAGGAGAGCAAAGAGCTGGAGGAGAAGGCGCTGGATGCGGCATACGGCAGCTTCACCAGGTTCCCCGACCTGCTGATGATGGACGGCGGCAGGGGCCAGGTGAACATCGCCCTTTCCGTGCTCCGGGAGCTTGGCATCGCCATCCCCGTCTGCGGCATGGTGAAGGACGACAATCACCGCACCAGGGGCCTGTACTTCAACAATGTGGAGCTGCCCATGGACACCCGCTCCGAGGGCTTCAAGCTGATCACCAGGATCCAGGACGAGGCCCACCGCTTCGCCATCGAGTACCACAGGTCCCTGCGCAGCAAGGCACAGGTGAAGTCCGTCCTGGACGGGATCCCCGGCGTAGGCCCCGCCAGGAGGAAGGCCCTGATGCGGGGCTTTGGATCCATCGAGGACATCAAGGCGGCTTCCGTGGAGGAGCTTGGCAGCCTGCCGGAGATCAACCGCAGGGCCGCGGAGGCCATCTACGACTTTTTCCACAAACCGGGGGAGGGCCCTGCCTGACCCCCTTTTTCTGTTCTTTTTATCATAAGCTCTTCACATTATGTTTTTCTTGTGTTACAATCAAGATACTATCATGATCAGGAGACAAGCCATGGAAAGTGTCAGATTGACCCGCCTCATTGAAAAGATGAAACTGGAGAACCTTACGCCGGAGATCGATGTGTCGGACATCCGCCTCACCCAGCCCGAGATCAACCGGCCCGCGCTGCAGCTCACCGGCTATTTCGAGCATTTCGACGCCACCAGGCTCCAGATCATCGGCTTCGTGGAATATACGTACATGGAGGGCCTGTCGGACGAGAGGAAGCGGGAGATCTACAACGAATTCATGGAATATGACGTGTCCGCGGTGGTGTTCTGCCGGGAGCTGAAGCCGGATCCCATCTTCATGCAGGCGGCCCTCGCCCACAGGATCCCCCTTCTGTCCTCCAAGAAGACCACATCCATCTTCATGGCCGAGTCCATCCGATGGCTGAACGTGAAGCTGGCCCCCTGCATCTCCGTTCACGGCGTGCTGGTGGACGTCTACGGGGAGGGCCTGTTGATCACCGGCGAGAGCGGCATCGGCAAGTCCGAGGCGGCCCTGGAGCTGATCAGGAGAGGGCACCGGCTGGTCACCGACGACGTGGTGGAGATCAGGAAGGTGAGCGACGACACGCTCGTAGGCTCCGCCCCGGACATGCTCAAGCACCTGATCGAGCTGCGGGGCATCGGGGTGGTGGACGTGAAGGCGCTGTTCGGAGCCTCCTCCGTCGTGGACACCCAGAACATAGACCTTGTGATCCGCCTGGAGGACTGGGACAGGGACAGGGACAAGGAGTACGACAGGCTGGGCCTGGAGGAGAACTATACGGAATACCTGGGCAACAAGGTGGTGTGCTACAACATCCCCATCCGCCCGGGCCGGAACCTGGCGGTGATCTGCGAGTCCGCCGCCGTCAACCACAGACAGAAGAAGATGGGCTACAACGCGGCCCAGGAGCTATACACCCGGGTACAGAATTCCTTCGCCAGGAACAGGGACGAGGACGAATGGTAGATTCTTCCGATAAGGGACGAGAAGGTACAGCAACAGCATAAAGCATAGAAAGGATCGGAAACGTATGAGTAAGTATGCATTTGGGGTGGACGTAGGAGGCACGACGGTAAAACTGGGCCTGTTCGACGGGGAGGGGACGCTCCTGGACAAATGGGAGATTCCCACTGTGACGGAGAACCAGGGGGAGGCCATCCTGCCGGACGTGGCGAAGAGCATCAAGGCAAAGATGGAGGAGAAGGGCCTGGCGGAGGCGGACGTGGCGGGTATCGGCATCGGCGTGCCGGGGCCTGTGGATCGCAACGGCCTGCTGGTGGGCAGGGCAGTGAACCTGGGCTGGGATTCCCTTGACATACCGAAGGCCCTGGGCGCATATATTAAGGTACCGGTGAAGGCTGCCAACGATGCCAATGTAGCCGCTTTCGGCGAGCTGTGGCAGGGCGGCGGCAAGGGCTATGATAACATGGTGGCCGTGACCCTGGGCACAGGCGTGGGCGGCGGCATCATCGTAGACGGCAGGCTCCTGGCCGGTTCCACGGGAGCCGGCGGCGAGATCGGGCATCTCCATCTCCAGGACGGGGAGGAGGAGCGCTGCAACTGCAGGAACAGCGGCTGCCTGGAGCAGTACGCCTCCGCCACGGGCATCGTGCGCCTGGCGAAGCGCCGCCTTGCGGAGGATGAGAAGGACAGCTCCCTGCGCCAGGGAGAGGTCAGCGCCAAGGCCGTGTTCGATGCCGTGAAGGCAGGGGATGGCGTGGCCATAGAGATCGCGGAGCGCTTCGGGGACTATCTGGGCAAGGGCCTGGCCATCGTGGCGGCAGTGGTGAACCCGGAGGCCTTCGTCATCGGCGGCGGCGTTTCCAAGGCCGGGGACATCCTCCTGACCTTTGTGGAGCCCAATTTCAAGAAGTACGCGTTCCCCCAGTGCAGGGGCGCGAAGTTCGTCCTGGCGAAGCTTGGGAACGACGCCGGCATCTACGGCGCGGCGGCATTGCTCCTGCGGGACAACGGATAGCCGCGGCGTACCTGCCGGGAATCAAATAGAAAAGGGAAGTCAATTTCAATGATCAGTGGAGCAGTGGTGGAAGCATTACAAAGATACGTGCCCCGGGACAACATCCACCTGCAGGAGCCAATGGCAGGCCACACTACCTTTCGGATAGGGGGACCTGCCGATTGCTTTGTGCAGTTGGAGGACGAGGAACAGCTTAGGAAAGTGCGGCGGTATCTGGGTCTGGCGGGCGTGCCGTTTTTTGTGCTGGGCAACGGGAGCAACCTGCTGGTGGACGACGCCGGCTACAGGGGCGTAGTCCTGCAGATAGGACAAAAGATGAGCGATATTTCCGTGCAGGGATGCCATATCATCGCAAAGGCAGGCGCTACCTTAAGGCAGGTGGCGGCGGCCGCTTTGGAGCACGGGCTCACAGGCTTTGAGTTCGCCTCCGGCATCCCCGGCACGGTAGGTGGCGGCGTGGTGATGAACGCCGGGGCCTACGGGGGAGAGATGAGCCAGGTGGTGAACCGGGTCCGGGTGGTGAGCAAGGAGGGCGAGTTCATGGATCTGGACAACGATACCATGGAGTTCCGGCATCGGGGCAGCGTCATCCGGGGCAGCGCCTTCACGGTGACGGAGGTCACCTTCCGGCTGGAGCCGGGGGACAGGGAGGCCATCCGCGCCAAGATGGAGGAGCTGGCCGCAAGGCGCAGGGAGAAGCAGCCCCTGGAGTACCCCAGCGCGGGCAGCACCTTCAAGCGGCCCGAGGGGCATTTCGCCGGGAAGCTGATCATGGAGGCGGGCTTTGCCGGATACCGGATCGGCGGCGCCCAGGTCTCCGAGAAGCACTGCGGCTTCGTGATAAATACCGGAGACGCCACGGCCCGGGACGTGCGGGCCCTCATAGAGGAGATACAGGCGCGGGTGAAGGAGCGGTTCCGGGTGGACCTGGAGCCGGAGATTGTGTTTTTGGGATAGGACAGGGTTGTTGACATGGCCGTCCGGAGGACCGGGCGGCCGGAGGACATTATGAGATTCGTAGTAGTCACGGGGATGAGCGGCGGGGGGAAGAGCACCGCCCTGAAGATGCTGGAGGATGTGGGCTTCTACTGCGTGGACAATCTTCCGGTGTCGCTGGTGGAGAAATTCGCGGAGCTGGTCTCCATGCCCGGCAGCGAGGTGGGCAAGGTGGCCCTGGGGCTGGACGTGCGCTCCGACCAGAGCTTCGAGGATGCCACGAAGATCCTGGAGAAGCTGAAAGGCCTGGGCACCAAGCTGGAGATCCTCTTCATGGACGCCGACGAGAGCGTCCTGATCAAGAGATACAAGGAGACCAGGCGCGTCCATCCCCTTGCCATGGACAAGCGTGTGGAGGACGGCGTCAGAATCGAGCGCAGGGTACTTGAGAATATCAGGCGGCATGCCGATTATGTAATTGACACCTCGCATCTGCTGACCAGGGAGCTGAAGGAGGAGCTGAACCGCATCTTCGTGGAGGACGCGGCGTACAACAGCCTCATGGTGACGGTGATGTCCTTTGGCTTCAAGCACGGCATCCCGGCGGACGCGGACCTGGTGCTGGACGTGCGCTTCCTCCCCAATCCTTTTTATATAGAGGAGCTCAAATGCAAGACCGGGAACGACAGGGAGGTTCAGGAGTACGTGATGGGCTTCCGGGAGGCGGAGGTCTTCCTGGAGAAGCTTACGGACATGCTGGGGTTCCTGATCCCGAACTATGTGAAAGAGGGAAAGAACCGCCTGGTGGTGGCCATCGGCTGCACAGGGGGGCAGCACCGCAGCGTCACGCTGGCAGGGGAGCTGTACCGGCGCATGAAGGGCAAGGGAGGGTACGGCTGCAAGCTGTACCACCGCGACATTGCGCAGCAGGGGAAATAGACATGTCATTTTCTGGTGAAGTGAAGAAGGAGCTGGCAAAGCGGATGAATCCCGCCAGGCATTGCCAGATAGCGGAGCTGGCCGCCCTCATGAATTTCTGCGGCGCATATGGGCGAAGCAGGGGGGAATCCGGGGGAAAAGCCGGATTTACCCTGGGTTTTCAGACAGAAAATGAGGCTGTGGCCAGAAAAGGCTTTACATTGCTGAAAAAAACATATAATATAGATACGGACAGGATATTGGACGAGGAGGAGCTGCAGGGGCTGTTCATGAAGCTGGGAAGCCCGGAAGAGCCGGTGAGCCCGCTCCTGATCAAGAACTCCTGCTGCAGGAGGGCTTTCCTGCGGGGGGCGTTCCTGGCCATAGGCTCCATGAGCGATCCCATCAAGGCATACCATCTGGAGTTCGACTGCACGGACGACAGGAAGGCCAGACAGCTCCAGGATGTGATCAGGAGCTTTGAGATCGAGGCCAAGATCATTCTCCGGAAGAAGTACCATGTGGTCTATTTAAAGGAGGGCTCCGGCATCGTGGACCTGCTGAACGTCTGCGAGGCCCCGGTGTCCCTGATGAACCTGGAGAACATGCGGATCCTGAAGGAGATGCGGGGTTCCGTGAACCGGCGGGTGAACTGCGAGGCCGCCAATATAGCAAAGACCGTCACCGCGGCGGCCAGGCAGGTGGAGGACATTGAGTTCCTCAGGATCCATTACGGCTTCCAGAACCTGCCGGAGCCCCTGCGCAGGATGGCGGAGATCCGATTGGAATATCCGGACGCCCCCCTGAAGGAGCTGGGCGAGCGCTTCGACCCGCCACTGGGAAAGTCCGGCGTAAACCATAGACTGCGCAGGCTCAGCGAGCTGGCGGAGAAAGCAAGATCATAAGTAACATAGGGACAATGGAATCAGAACATGCGTGCCAAAGCGCGCAAGGAGGAAGAATTCATGAAAAAGAAGAATATCAGCATCAACCTGGAGGGGGAGCAGATGGCGAGGCACATCGCCATGCTGGTGCAGAAGGCCAGCAAGTACGAAAGCTCCATCTACATCCAGTCCGGCGACAAGAGGGTGAACGCCAAGAGCATCATGGGCATGATGACGCTGGGGATGGATCTGAGCGAGAACCTGGAGATCTCCGCGGAAGGGACCGACGAGGACACCGCCCTGGACGGAATCACGGGATTTCTCACCAGCGGGGAATAAAGGCGCCGGCCTATGGAGAGAAAGCTGCTTTTCGTATACAATCCCAAAGCCGGCAAGGCCCAGATCAGGAACAAGCTGGCTGACATACTGGATGTCTTCGCCCAGGAGGGGTACGAGATCACGGTAGCGCCCACACAGAGGCGGGACGACGCAAGGGCCGTGGTGGCGGGCCGCCGGGAGGATTACGAGCTGGTAGTATGCAGCGGCGGCGACGGCACCCTGGACGAGGTAGTGACGGGAATGATCCAAAGCGGCCGGCGCACTCCCATCGGCTATATCCCCGCGGGGAGCACCAATGACTTCGGGGGCAGCATCTCCCTGCCCAAGAACATGGTGCGGGCCGCCCGGATAGCGGTGCGGGGCAGGGACTTCCCCTGCGACATCGGCACCTTCCGCTATGAGGACGTGGACGATGTGTTCGTATACATCGCCGCCTTCGGCCTGTTCACGGACGTGTCCTATGAGACCGAGCAGGAGATGAAGAACGTGCTGGGACATATGGCGTACCTGCTGGAGGGCGTGAAGAGCCTGTCCGCCATACGCTCCTTTCCCATGAAGGTGAGCTGGGACGGGAACGAGGTGGAGGACGACTTCATCTTCGGCATGGTGACCAACTCCCTCTCCGTGGGCGGCTTCAAGAACATCACCGGCAGGAACGTGAAGCTGGACGACGGCCTGTTCGAGGTCACGTTGATCAAGATGCCCAGGAACCCCATCGAGCTGAGCAATATCATGATCTCCCTGCTCAACCGCTCCATCGACACCAATGCCATGTACTGTTTCCGCACCGCGGAGCTCACGCTGGAGTCGGGGCAGCCTGTGGCATGGACCCTGGACGGCGAGAACGGCGGCAGCCATACCAAAGTCACCATACGCAATGTGTGTAAGGGGATGGACATCAGGGTGAAGCCGCTGCCTGAATAGAGAAAACTGGAACCCTGTCCCTGACAGGGGGATAGCTATAAATAAAAAACGGAGGTAAGTAACTATGTTAGTATCAGCAGCAGAAATGTTGAAAAAGGCCAAGGCCGGCCACTATGCAGTAGGACAGTTCAACATCAACAACCTGGAGTGGACCAAGGCCATCCTGTTGACCGCCAAGGAGTGCAAGTCTCCCGTCATCCTGGGCGTATCCGAGGGCGCGGGAAAGTACATGGGCGGCTATGACGTAGTGGTGGGCATGGTGAACGGCCTGCTGAAGGACCTGGACATCGACGTGCCCGTGGCCCTGCACTTGGATCACGGCTCCTATGAGCACTGCTATAAGTGCATGGAGGCCGGCTTCTCGTCCGTCATGTTCGACGGCTCCCACTACCCCATCGAGGAGAACGTGGCCAAGACCACAGAGCTGGTAGCGGCTGCCCACGGCAAGGGCATCTCCATCGAGGCCGAGGTAGGCTCTATCGGCGGCGAGGAAGACGGCGTGGTAGGCATGGGCGAGTGCGCTGACCCCAATGAGTGCAAGGCCATCGCCGACCTGGGCGTGGACTTCCTGGCGGCAGGCATCGGCAATATCCACGGCAAATATCCCGCCAACTGGAAGGGACTGAGCTTCGAGACTCTGGACGCCGTACAGCAGCTCACCGGGGAGATGCCCCTGGTGCTCCACGGCGGCACGGGCATCCCTGCCGACATGATCAAGAAGGCCATCAGCCTGGGCGTTGCCAAGATCAACGTGAACACGGAGTGCCAGCTCTCCTTTGCTGCCGCCACCCGCAAGTACATCGAAGAGGGCAAGGACCAGCAGGGCAAGGGCTTCGACCCCAGAAAGCTCCTGGCTCCCGGCTTCGAGGCCATCAAGGCTACCGTGAAGGAGAAGATGGAGCTGTTCGGTTCCGTTGGAAAGGCCTGAGCATTTTGAAGCGACATGGATGATATGAATTGACATGGAATGGAAAGGGTGGTCCCCGGCAAAGCGGGCGGCTGCCCTTTTTCGCGTCCGGGGGCAGAGGGCTGCCGTTCATATTTTGTTTACAGATCATTCAAGCAATCTTTGAATTATCCTCATTCTTTAGACATTTCTTTTTACTATACTAATACTTGTAACGAGGCAGGGTGCTACTGCCAGCCACAGCTTACTAAATAACTTTTTCATAATTATTGCCAAGGGACGCAAGTCTCCTGGCATCCTCCCTTTTTAGGGAGTTTCTCCCTTTTTAGGGGGATTCTCCCTTTTCAGGGGCGAAAGAGAAAGCGAGGTAGCGTATGGAATTCGGAAGATTTATGGAGCGCACGGAGAAGACGGGGATCCTGGGCGTGAAGGTCAGCCAGGGCGGCAGGGACGTCTGGAAACACCTGTGGGACGACGAGTGCCGCCGCAATGTGTATTCCGCCAGCAAGAGCTTCACCTCGGCGGCGGTGGGGATTGCCGTCAGGGAGGGCTTATTGGCCCTGGAGGAGAGGCTGGTGGACGCCTTTCCGAAGGACTTGCCGGGACAGGTGAACGAATATCTGGAGCAGGCCACGGTGCGCGACCTGCTGACCATGTGCCTGGGGCAGGAGGAGGCCCAGCTGATGGGGGCCCAGCGCCCGCTGTATGAGCAGGAGGACTGGGTAAAGATGTCGCTGGCCTTCCCCTTCACCTGCCGCCCGGGAGAAAGGTTCGTCTACAACAATGTAGGCCCCTACCTGGCAGGGGTGCTGGTGCAGCGCCGGGCGGGCTGCGACCTGGTGTCCTATCTGACGCCCCGGCTCTTCGCCCCGCTGGGCATCCGCCGCCCCACCTGGGAGACGGATCCGCTGGGCTATACCTTTGGGGCGGGAGGCCTGTTCCTGACGCTGTCGGAGCTGCATAAGCTGGGGGTGCTGTACCTGCAGGATGGCATGTGGGAGGGAAAGCGGCTGATCCCGGCGGAATGGGTGGCGGAGAGCCTGAAGGCCCAGGTTCCTACCGGGCTTGAGGAGGACTACGGCTACGGATATCTGTTCTGGGGCGGCCCCTGCGGGTCTTTTAGGGCGGACGGCAAGTACCTGCAGCTCTCCATCATCCTGCGGGACAAGGATGCCGTGATCTCCACGGTGGCGGAATGCAGGGACGGGAAGCCGCTGATGGACGCCATCTTCCAGGAGCTGTATCCTCAGCTGTAAAAAACTCCCTGAAAAGGGAGAAACTCCCTAAAAAGGGAGGATGCCAAGGAACCGAAGTTCCTTGGCATTATTATGAAAAAGTTATTTAGTAAACAGTAACTGTGGCTTGCGCTGTCGATGATTCTAGTATAGGGTAGATAGATGTCTAAACAATGATCGACAATTTAAAAATACTTGAATGAATTGTTAACAAAATGTGAATGCGGCGGATTCCGCTGGCAGCGCTAGCAGTGCTCCGGTTCCGGATATTCCGCTCCAAAGGTGTCTACCGTGATGCTCTCCATGATCTGGGGCTCAAGAGGCCTGTCGGAATAATCAGTAGCCGTCTCGGCGATGCGGTTCACCACATCCATCCCCTCGATCACCTTCCCGAAGGCAGCGTAGCCGCCGTCCAGGTGGGGCGCGTTCTTGTGCATGATGAAGAACTGGCTCCCGGCGGAATCCGGATGCATGGATCTAGCCATGGACAACACGCCCTCCGTGTGCTTTAAGTCGTTCTTCACGCCATTCTGAGCGAACTCTCCCTTGATGGAATAGCCAGGGCCTCCCATGCCCGTGCCGTCCGGGCAGCCGCCCTGGATCATGAAGCCCTTGATGACCCTGTGGAAGACGAGGCCGTCATAGAAATTCTTCTTCACCAGGCTGATGAAATTGTTCACGGAAATCGGCGCGGTCTCGGGGTACAGCTCCAGCTTGATGATACCGCCGTCTTTCATAGTGATGGTTACTACAGGATTTTGTGCCATAATCTGATATCCTTTCTCATTGAAATGGTG